>NZ_JBNHEP010000310.1:41027-50307 GCF_050015995.1 Dapis brunnea BLCC-M229
TCGACTTAATTTAGTCGAACATTTATCATGCTTAAATTACTGAGCTAAAACAACTAATACTAATTATTTGACGACAAAGAAAAATCTAGGTGACTTGCCACTGAATTAGTTTCAACAGTCTGAACTAAAGCCGAATGTAACATGGGAGTTTTAGCAATAGAATTATTAGCCAAAGTAAACAAAGGATTAGATAAAATTCCAGCTAAAGAAGTTGCCAAAACTGATACAATTAATCCTACTTGTAAAGGACGCATACCAGGGAGGTTCCAGCGAATAGGAGGATAATTTTTGATAACATCCGACATCTCTTGTGGTTCTTTTACTACCATCATTTTTACTACACGAATGTAATAGTAAATAGAAGCCACACTGGTAATTAATCCTAACAAAACTAACCAATATAATCCAGCTTGCCAACCTGCCCAAAACAAATAAATTTTACCAAAGAAACCTGCAAGTGGAGGAATACCACCTAAAGACAACAAACAAAGACTTAATCCCAATGTTAAAAGTGGATCTTTTTGGTATAATCCTGCATATTCACTAATTTGGTCTGTACCTGTACGCAGAGAAAATAGAATCACACAGGTAAAACCACCCAAGTTCATAAACAAATAAACCAGCAGATAAAATATCATACTGGCGTAACCTGCTTCAGTATTGGCCAAAAGACCAATCATTACAAAACCAGCTTGTCCAATAGATGAGTAAGCAAGTAGACGTTTCATGCTGGTTTGGGCAAGAGCAACTACATTACCCAATACCATACTTAGAACAGCTAGAGCCGTAAATACAAAATGCCACTGTTCTGAAACTAATGGGAAAGCTGTTACTAAAAGACGAATAGCTAGGGCAAAACCCGCTGCTTTAGAACCAACTGAGAGAAAGGCTACAACTGGAGTAGGAGAACCTTCGTAAACATCTGGAGTCCATTGGTGAAAAGGAACAGCAGAAATTTTGAAAGAAATACCTGCAATAGCAAATACCAAGGCAATTACTAGAGCTAGGGACACACCACCACCAGCACCATTCGCCATACCAGAGGCGATCGCTGTTAACCGAGTTTCTCCACCGGACAAACCATAAAGCAAGGAAATGCCATAGAGAAAAACGGCCGAACTAGCAGCTCCAATAAGTAGATATTTTAATGCTGCTTCATTGGAACGAGGGTCACGTTTTGTATAACCAGTTAATAAATAAGAGGAGATACTAAGAGTTTCCAGAGAGATAAAAATCGTTACTAACTCATCTGCTCCAGATAGAAACATTGCCCCTAGGGTAGCACTGAGTAGAATGCAAATAAATTCTCCCAGTGGAGTTCCAGTTTGTTCTATATATGCCACTGACATTAATATGGTGGCAATTGTTGATAGAGCAATAATGCCTCTAAAGACTATACTCAGAGCATCAGCATTAAAGCCTCCCAAAAAACCGATGGTATTGGTACTATCCCATTGGGTATACAATGCCACAATTGCTCCGAAGAGGCCAATGATGGCTGCATAAGGAGTCCACTTAGTTGAACTACGCCCCACTATGAGGTCTCCAACGAGAACTACCAGCAGGGTAATAACGACTATTCCTTCTGGAAGAATAGTGCCCACATTAAGTTGAGCTGCAATGTCAGAGAAATCTATCATTTTAGATAATTTGAAATTTTCGTGTAATTAAGAATTTTGGCTAATTCATAATCCTTTACAGTAGAGGATTTTAGCGTGTATCTAGAGATTTTTTGGTTTTTTATTAGGTAATAATTATTAATTAGTCTCTGGCCAATTTTATTTTCTGGAGAAAAGCTGTTGAATCTGGTGTGGAGTTTCTCAGAATTTTTCTTGACTGGAAAATAATGTGTGAATCTCTATGTATTGACCTAGGAAAAGATATCAAAAAATTCCTTTATAAACTTACCCACATTCTCAAGCTAGAGACACTAGTAGTAGATCGACACATACTAAATTTTAGCCGTAAATAGGTACCCTACAAGTTTTGTACTAAATTAGCTGTGTCGGTCCAGTAGGGTTGGCTAAGTGACAATACTTATGGTGAGTTACCAAACTAATTGTCCGCCTTAACCCACCGAATATAGAGAATATTAAGGACTCTAGCTGCCTTAATCTTTGGGTAGTGCATTCACTATTTAATGAAGTATTTTTGCTCTTCCCTATTTCCTCTTATCTTCTCTGTTCCGTGTTCCCTGTTGCCTTTTACCTGTTCCTTAAAATACACAACTTTTGTATTTCACCAATTTAAGAAACACTATATTTCCTTTACAAATAATCTCTTAATAAAATTTAAACTAATTATTTTGGGTTTAATATAGGTTTTGATAAAAATCTCCGATATTTACTCAACAATATTTCTTAATAAGAGGATTTTAATCAAGTAATTCCACAATAGTAAAATTACAAATAAAGAATAAAAACAGATGAAAATAATATCAATAAAGATGTTTATAGATTTGGAGTGGTTTCTTAGAGATATAATTTTTCCAGTTACTTTTTGTAGATTTTTTTTGATAATTGCTACAAATATAGAAAGTAAAACCTACTAAAATCTTCTTTACTGTGTGGTTATTCGCTGATAAAAATGCTTAGTTTTGAACACCTAAACTGGTTGATGTTTGCTAGCTATGCTAAATTAAGAATGTTAAGTTTACAGTAAAGGTGATAAAAAAAATGTCCATGATGAACAGAAATACACCAAAAAGCCTAGTTAAGTTGAATGAGGTTCATAGAGCTAATGTAGAAAAAAGATTGGCTCATCGCCTGGAAGCAGCTAGAGCCAAAGGAAATCAAAATTTAGTTAAAATCTTGGAAGCGGAAAGACAATTACTAGAATAAATTAGTCCCCTTGAATATCAAATTTAGCTAATAATGATTGTTCCTAATGTTCATTAGTTACATTAAAACCCGGTCTCGTATAGAAACCGGGTTTTATATATTTCAAGTTTCAAGATGTGAGCTATGATCGCCCTCAACTACACTTATCGAATTTATCCCGACCAAAAACAGGTCGAGTTATTGAATGAATAGCTCGAAACTTGTCGTAATGTTTATAGCTATGCTCTTCGAGAACTCAAGGATTGGATTGTTTCCTTGAAAGTATTCAATAGCAATAGATAGATGTAGTTTGGAGTGTGAGTATATCATAACTTCTGATTATCCGTTCCCTGGATATCAGCAACAGCAACACCTCCCCAAGGCAAAGAAGGAGTTTCCTGGACTATCTGCGGTTCCCTCTGTTGCTATTGTAGACAACTATCCGAAGATTGCACCGTGGTTGGGACTTTTTCCAAAACAGAGGTTATGGATTTCCCTGGTTCAAAAAGTCTGGACAAATAAAATCCATATTGTTTCCTCAATTCAGGGTCAATCCAATTACAGGATGGCAAATTAAACTCCCCAAATGGAGTATACATTGCTCAAGTAGACCACAAAGGAACTTTTCAAACTTGTCCAAACTGCCGCATGGAAGCAAGAAAGGAACTCTCTGATAGATGGCATAGTTATCCAGAATGCAAATACTCAGCAGATAGAGACATAGCTTCAGCACAGGAAATCTGTAACCGAGGCTATGACAAACTTAGTACCCAGGGACTCTGGGGGCAAGAAATTGGCTCTCAAGTATCGCTGTGGGGGGCATTCTGCCTGGATAAGTGGCGTAGGGCAGCAATGTCTAACAGCAATTTTGGAAGCCTGCGCTGCAACTCGTAGAGGTCAGCGTCGGGAGGATGTCACGAAATTTCCCTAACTATTGGCTGCCCATCCTGAATTTCTCCTACTAAAATTACATCCGCAACCCCTACAAATAAACCATTTTCCAAAACGCCAGGAATATTATTTAAACTTTTTTCTAGCTCCGCAGGGTTATCAATAGAATCAAACTTGACATCAATAACTAGATTACCTTCGTCAGTCACTACCGGACCAGCTTTCCTCACCCCCATCCGTAATTCTGGTTGACCACCCAGTTTTTCGATCGCCCGAATCACAGGAGTAATTGCCATGGGTATAACTTCCACTGGCAATAAAAAGGTAGAACCCAATTTATCTACTAATTTAGAACTATCTACTACGACAATAAACTGTTCTGCCAGACAGTCTACAATTTTCTCACGAGTATGAGCTGCTCCACCACCCTTAATTAGATTTTTCTGTGGGTCAACTTCATCGGCACCATCAATGGCAATATCCATGTGGTCAACTTCATCAAGAGTAGTTAATGGTACACCATATTGTTTAGCTAATACGGTTGACTGGAAGGAGGTGGGGATACCTTTAATGTCTTTGAGTTGACCACTTTGGAGACGTTCCCCCAAAAACTGAATCATGTAGGCAGTGGTTGACCCAGTGCCCAACCCTACTATCATTCCAGATTTAATTCGGTCGGCAGCAGCTTTGCCGACTTGCTGTTTCATTAATTTAGTCGGGTCTTGTTCTGTTATCATACCTTCAATACTCCAGATAGAATTATCAGCACTGTCTAACTTACCTAAACTAATTGGCAGGTTAAAGTCAAGTATGCTTTTTTCTCTATTGCTACAAATACCATGATAATTGAATGGCTACAATTCAAGATTGAAGAGAATTCAAAAGAAGAATTTCTCCAAAAGGATCGAGAAATTTGGACATCTTTCCTAGCTTTACAAATGGGTTTTTTAAGAAAAGAAGTCTGGCTTGATAGCTACAGAGGTAATGAAGTTATTATCATAGTTTACTGGGAGAGTCGAGAGCAATGGAAGTCTATTTCACAAGTTTTATTGCAGGAAACTGAATCTAAGTTTAGGGAAGCACTTGGGATGGAAAATTACTCCTTGTTAGACTGTAGAGAATATGAAGTTGACGCGACGTACCCACACGGCCCACATTCGCTTTCAGTGTAGAGTTTTGATGTTTGTAGAATTAAAAAATCCAGCCAAAAACATCCTAAAAAAAAAGCACTAATTACAGTAGGGAATACTCAGATCAACTTATTCTAGTTATTACCAAGAATTAACAAACAATTAAGTGGACTCTCAAGTATTAACCCTATAAGGGTTTACCATGAAAATGTTAGCTGAAAATTATTTCAACACAGCGAATCAATTGAAAGATTCTGGGCAACTTTATACAGCAATGATTGCTTATCAAAAAGCTTTGAGCATTAAACCAGATTATGTCGAAGCTTACAAGAAATTAGCTGAAGTATACTTGATGCAAGGAAATTTTGATGCAGCGATTTCTACTTGCAAAGAAGCAGTTAAAATTCAACCAGATTTTGCTTCTGCTTATTTGACTTTAGGGAATATTTTTCAAAGTCATAATTTATTTGAACAGGCAATTAATACTTACGATCAGGCGTTAAATATTCAACCAGATTTTGCACAAGTTTATGCTAATCTTGGCACTGTTTATTATAAAAAGAGGCAGTTTAATTTAGCTATTTTAAATTATCAAAAAGCCTTAGAGATTAATCCAAAGTTGGCATCTGTGGAGTTGATGTTAGGAAATGTATTTGCTCAGATAGGGGAATTCGATCGGGCAGTTTATTGTTATCAAAATTTGCTGGAACTTAAACCAGAAGATCCTAAAGCTTATTTCAAGTTGGCAGAGGTATTTGCTCTATATACAAATCTTGAACCAGCTTTTGATTATTATCAAAAATCTTTATCTATTCAACCAAATTATTGGGAAGCTTTTGCCAAGTTATATAAATTGCTAAAACCTGAAACTACCGAGCATGAATTGGAGGTATTATTCACTGAATGGCAAAAATTAGCAGGGGAAAATCATCAGAATATAAAGGAATATATTGATTCAGTAATTCAGGAAAAATCAACGAATTTTATAGAAAAGGAAAAATTTACAGGAGCAGAAAATAGAGAAGCTATTATTTCTGATGGAGAACATGGGATTCAACCTGCTACTTTCAATTTGATTCCAGACCAAAAATTCGATATTTTCGAGAATACTTATGATAATTTACCTTACCCAGATGCAGTAGCAGAAAATCTGGAAAAAACAGGTAAAGTTAGGACTTTTGAATATCAAGAACCAGAGTCAGAATTTCCCCAAAAAATCTTAAATTTTTCAGCAGCAGATGGAGAATATGGGATTCAACCTGCTACTTTCAATTTGATTCCAGACCAAAAATTTGATAGTTTTGAGAATACTGCTGATAATTTATCTTACCCAGATGCAGTAGCAGAAAATCTGGAAAAAACAGGTAAGTTTACAACTTTTGAATATCAACAATTAGAGTCAGAGTTTCCCAAAAAACTATTAAAATTTCCAGCAGCAGAAGCTTATATAAATCAAGCTAACCTTGACTTAAAACAAGGAAATTTAGCATCAGCGATCGCCTCTTGTAAACAAGCTTTGAAAATTCAACCAGATTATTCTCCATGTTATGTAACTTTAGGAAATGCTTTTTACCAACACAATAATTTAGAATCTGCTTTGCGTGCTTATAGTCAGGCTTTAGAAATTGAGCCGGAAGTTGCAGAAGTTCACGGAAATCTTGGTAGTGTCTATTTGCAGTTAGGTGAATATAAACAAGCGCTTTTTCATTATCAAAAGGCTGTTTACTTAAAACCTGGTTTGGCTGGTATTTATTGGAATCTTGGCAAACTATTTCAATATTTAGGAAAGGTTGATGAAGCTCTTGATGCTTGGGAAAAAGCATTAGAAATTCAACAGGATATAGTAGAGCCAGACTTTCACTTTAAATTAGGAAATACTCTAGTTAAACTGAGTAGAGTTAATGATGCAGTTAAGAGTTATAAAAGAGCAATTAATCTCAAGCCAGATTATACCGAAGCTTATAGCAACCTAGCTAATATTTTAGGCAAAGAAGGGGATAAAGAAGCAGCAGCTAATTATTATCAGCAAGCACTAAAAATTAATCCAGACTTTAAACATTTACATGAAAAACTAGCCAATAATTTATTGCTGAAAGGTGACTATGACCAAGCAATATTTCATTATCAAGAAGCAATAAAATATAACCCTAACTCCTATGATGCTTATGCCAACTTAGGAACAGCACTTTCTAATAAAGGATTATTAGAATCAGCACTAGAAAAATATCATAAAGCATTAGAACTTAAACCAAACTGGGCAGAAGTATACTCTCGCATCGGACATATTATTAAACAAGAAAAAATGGAAGAGGCGATCGCTTTATTTGAAAAAGCCATCGAAGTTAAACCAAAATTTGTCGAAGCTCATCAACAATTATGCGATTTACTTAGCCATACAACTAAACTCTCCCAAGCTAGAAAAGCAGCCGATAATTTTTGTAATTCTTGTGGAGAAATAGCCCCTATTCTTTCAGGAACTGCCTTTTTATTCTCCTACTTTCAGTCGGGAGTAAGTGACCTAGCAAACTCCAAACTTTCAGAAGTAGAAAAAATCTGTTACCAAAGCTGTGAAACTTTTAGTGAACTAGAAATAAAACTACTCTATGAAATTTTCTTATTTGCTGTTCCTCACCTCCGGGATGACTTAGAAGGAAACGCTAAATTTTACAAATTAATTGCTAAACAATATTATCAAAATCGACCCAAAATTTATCAAACTCCAAAAACTCATACTTCTAGTTCTCAACCCTTAAAAATAGGATTCCTTTCCAAACATTTTCGCCGTCATTCAGTAGGTTGGTGTAGTGAAGCTTTAATCAGAGAATTATCTCAAATTACACCAGACGTTCATCTCTATATTACAGGTCCGTTGAAGAGAGACGATATTACTCAAAGATTTGAACAAATGTCAGTCAAAACTTATTGGCCGAAAAAGTATCCTAACGGCTTTCCATCCTATGAAGAAATTACCACACAAATATTAGAAGACAAGTTAGATGTAGTAGTAGATTTAGATTCAATGACATTGCCAGTAAATGTACATATTCTCCATGAACAACCAGCACCAGTTTGTGTTTCCTGGTTAGGTTTTGATGCGCCCTATATTTCTGAAAGTAATTACTTTTTATGTGACTGGTATACCCATCCTGAAGGAAGAGAAAAACATTATCTAGAAAAATTAGTGAGATTACCAGAAACATCTGTAGCTGTGGGTGGGTTTGATAGTCGTTCGGTTGATAGAAATTCTGCTAGAAATAGTCTCGGAATTGATTCAGAAAAAATGGTTTATTTGTGTATAGCACCGGGGCGAAAAACTAATCCAGAAATGGTACGCGCTCAACTAAAAATTTTGCAACATACTCCAGAAAGTATATTAATTCGCAAAGGTCAGGGAGATGTAGATATAATTTATCAAACCTATCTTCAAGAATCTGAAAATTTAGGTTTAGACTTTAATCGAATTATCTTTTTAGGGCAAACTCAAACAGAAGAAGAACATCGAGCAATTTATCAGATAGCTGATGTTTTGTTAGATTCTTATCCTTATAATGGTGGTACTCATAATTTAGAAGCTTTATGGGAAAATTTGCCGATAATAACTAGAGCTGGCGAACAATATTTATCTCGGATGGGTTACTCATTTTTGCAGAATGTAAATCTCGATATTGGAGTAGCTTGGAGTTGGGAAGAATATACAGAATGGGGAATTAAATTAGGTCAAGATTTAGGTTTAAGAAATTCGGTGCGGGAGCATTTGCAAAAGTCAAAAAATCCAGATAATTTAGCGCCTTTGTGGAATCCTAAAAAATTGGCAAAAGAGATGTATCAGATATTTGCTGAACTTTTGGTTTCGTCAGATAGATGATTGAAAGAATAGTATTTGAATAAACATTAATAGGTAGTGGTGTACAAGTAGTGATTTTCTCAAAAAAAGTCCAGTAGTGTGCAAATACTATTTCTGATAAGTTATCAGTCCAGGGGGAAAACTAACTATATACTTTGATTGAAACTATAACGTCTTAGTTATAAGATTTTAGATAAAGATTTGAGCGATCGCCGACTGAGAAGACTATTGGTTTAACTCAAACGTCTTAGTTAAATTTTGACACTTAACTTCTAATTCGCGTGGGTAAAATTTATTTTGAAAATTCAACTTAACAGCCTACTTTTTCGTCCCAGGAGAAAACTGACTATCTATTTTGATTTAACTGCAACGTATTAGGGACTTCCAAATAAAAAATTATCCCATTAGCTATGAAAATAAGGGAGTAGGGAGTAGGGAGTAGGGAAGAAATTGAAAAAGTAAGGGAGTAGGGAGTAACCAGTCAGGATATAGTAGATTTAGGGAGTACAAAAATTGGGATAATTTATTTTCTCCTATTCCCTTAGTTATGAGATTTTAGATAAAGATTTGAGCGATCGTTTCCTGAGGAGACTATT
>NZ_JBNHEP010000311.1:0-26045 GCF_050015995.1 Dapis brunnea BLCC-M229
GTAGATATTCTGGATTAAAACTATAACGTTTTAGTATATGTAGTGTTTATAACTCCTGCATTGTGTAAATCCTGATATTATACCATGCATGAAAAAAAAATTCTAGGAAGAATAAACACTATTAAAAGATTTTATTGGAAATTTGTATTTGACAAAAAAGATAAGTTATACCATTTTGAAAAAACAATGTTAGGAATAGTAAAGGCAATAAAAATATTTTACAGCAAATGCCCCTTTGATAAAAAAGATGATTTATGCAGTAAAAAATCGCATTAAAACTATTCATTCTAACTCCTGACTTCTGACTCCTAATATTATGTTCGGTTAAATAGTTATTATAATTAAAGTTCGTAGTAGGGCTGAAGCCCGAACTGTAGATAGGGCTCCAGCCCTACTACAAACAAAAACTTTATTATAAGTGATTATCCGAACATGATATAACTCCTAAAAATTCCCCTAGATATTTGTAGCAAAAATTTATCAAATTGGTATTACGACATAAAAAAATGTATCAAACCTATTAATTATGACTCCTGACTCCTAAAAAATACCCTATTTATTTGTAGCAAGCACTTATCAAATTCGTATTATTGGAGCAACTACAAATACTCAATAGCCATTTTAGCCCTAGCTCTAACTGCTAAAGTTGTATCTTTATTAGCAATTTCTTTAAGATTACCAAAGATATCTTCAAACCATTTGGGATAATTAGCTTTGACTGCTTTTGCTAAACTTTGCAAACCTACAACAGCAGCATAACGCACTACCCATTCTGGATCTTGAGATACTTGCAGCAGGGTTTGAAAAGCACGCTGTTGAGCATCGGAAACTTCTGCTTCTGATAACTTTTCCCAATGAATAAAACCTAAACCTCTAGCTGCACCTCGTCGTACACTAAAAGAAAAGTCATTTGCTGCACTATCTAATAATATTTCTAACCCACGAGGGTCACCAATACCTGCTAATGCTCTTATTGCCCAAGCTCTAGCACCATAGTTATAACCATCAAGTGTTTCTAGGAGTGGGAGTACTGCAGCTTCTCCTATTTCTACTAATCCATCAACTGCTGCTACTGCTGCACCTGGGTTATTATAGCCCAAGACCGTAATTAATATTGGGATAGCTTCTTTTATATGAGCTGCTGCTAAATCTTTAACTGCATCTATTAAACCTTGAGAAGAGTCTGCTTCTTCAACTGCTCGGATGAATTGATTATCTATTGTTGAGGGTTGATTATTCATTCTTAGGGAGTAGTTAATAATTAATAATTAACAATTAATAATGTATAACGTAATCATAATTTAGAAGGCAAAAGTTGTTTTTGTAACTAGGATTTTGAGCAAACTTGCAAAAACATTTATCCTCAAAAGGCAGGGTTTTATAGCGCTCCGCGCTAGGGAATAGGGAATAGGGAATAGGGAATAGTAAACTGTCAAAGGATTTCAGGATTTAGAGATGTCCTAACCTTTGCTTCGACTGCTATAAACCCAATTATTTTGATTAATGAATATTTTATAAAAGCGAGTCCATTAAAGTCATTACCTCAATAGCTTCATCTGATAATAATAGTTGAGATTCTACTTTTGACTTTTGACTTTTAACTTTTGTATTTATTGTAAGGTGATGTTCTAAAAGTCCTTTTAGAGCAATTAATTTCATACTATTTTCGGCTAAGGTCTCTGATATTGCCTTAGCTGCCGGTAAATAACCGATCGCTGCTAAATCTAGTAATGCAGAGCGTCGTAACTGTAAGTTATCTCCCTCTAATGCTTGAGTCAAATATTCTCCATATACTGCCTCTTCGGTAAGTTGATATAGAGACCTAGCAGCAGCATATTGTACTTTTTCTGCGGGATGTTCTATAAAAGGCTTAATTAGAAAAATTGCTTCTTGAGCTTGTAGCGTTCCCAAGGCTTCGATAATATCTTCGTAAGGTTGAATCAAATGAGGTTTACCAGGAACCAAAACTGCAGCTTCAACCCCCCCGTCTAAAAGTTTTACTAACGTGGGAATACAACTAGGGTCTCCTAACATTTCCAATGCTTCTATTGCTGCTTCTCGTACATAATAGTCAGAACATTCCAAACATTCTATCAAAGGAGGTACAGCTTTTTTATCTTCTAACTTACCAAGGGCACGGGCAGCATTCCGTCTCAGGGGATATCCACCGTCTTCTGTACGGTCAGACTCATCTTTTAGTGCAGCAAGCAAACCCTCAATAGCATCAGGAGTATTAACTCTAAACCTCCCTAACCACCAAGCAGCATAATATCGTTTACCTAATTCTTCATGGCCTAGGTTAGCGATCGCCTCTTCCACAGTTAGAGACTCGCCATTATCTGATACTTCTTCTGATGGTAATTCCAAATACTGCCGCTCCTTTCTTATATGTATAAGGTCTCCTTCTTAGAATAAGAACCCAAAAATACTGATAACTGATAACTGTTAACTGATAACTGAAATAACGATGCCCGGAAAGATGAACAAATACTAACCATACGCCAGCACCTGTATACCTCTCCAGGCTACGTTGAATATTAGCTTAAGGCTGTTGATTAAGTGAATATTAATTTCACTTTCATCAGTTAGTTAATGTGGCAACTACTAGCTGAGAGCGTTAATAGCGTAATCAATGTAGTTGTTAGCTTCAGTAGCAGGATCGCCGGTAATACCGTGGTTAGCTTTGATGTACTTCAGAGCTTCAATGTACCAACTAGGAGACAACTCGAAGGTCTTGTTAATTTCATCAATTCCTGCAATGAGTATCTCATCCATAGGACCTGTACCACCTGCTATTAGACAATATGTTACCATTCGGAGATAGTAACCAATGTCACGGGAGCACTTTGCTTTTCCTACTGGAGTAGAAGCATAGTTAGGTCCCTGGGTTGTAGTAGTATAGGGGAACTTGTTGTAAACTGCTTGAGCAGCTCCATCAATTAAGCTTTGGGACTTTTGAGTTAGAACTTTAGCAGCTTCTAAGCTTGCTGAAGCATACTTATAACGACCAAATGCTGAGAATAATTCTGTGCTAGTCAGAAAGCGGCCTTGAGAATCTGCCGCACTTACTGCTTCAGTTAGAGGAGTTTTCATTGTTGAGATTCTTTCCTAAATCTTGTGAGTACAAATTTTGGTAGAAATTTAAAATCTGTAGAGATGCTAAGGTGCATCCTTACAAAAAAGTTTTTTACAGTGTTTTTAACCGACTGCTGCTGCTGCACGGTCGAAGTAGCCACCAATCTCAGACATTAAAGAGGAGCAATCTCCAGGGGTAATGCCATTAGGATCGTTAGCAATAGCAATAGCAGCTTCTTTCATTTTTTGCACGCCTACTGCTACAGAAGCACCAGGAGTTCCTAGAGCTAAGTATGTTTCACGAAGGCCATTGAGGCAACGGTCATCTAGTACACTTGCATCACCAGCGAAAGTAGCGTAAGTTACATAACGTAGGATAATTTCCATGTCACGTAAACAAGCTGCCATACGACGGCTTGTATAAGCATTTCCACCAGGAGCGATCAACTGAGGCTGATCTGCAAATAGAGAACGAGCTGCATTAGCAACGATAGTAGAAGCATTACCAGTAATACGGTTAACTGCGTCTATACGCTTGTTGCTCTCTGCAACCATTGCTGCCAAAGCATCGATTTGGCTAGCCGGAACAAAATCACCTCTGGCATCTGCCTGGGAAACTACTTTTGTGAAAGCATCAAACATTGATTAATACTCCTAATTTGCTTTTTTTTTAGTTGCTTTTCAATGCTATGGGTATTTTTTAGTTCTTTTCAGGCTAAGTGCCCATGCCTGGAAAGGTAAAACTCGGATTTTTTGATAATCCTGAGAAAATCCTACACCGTTTATGAGAAGCTTTTCAACCTCATCAATTATTGGTCTTGTTAATTTTCCCTTGTCTTTATAACCCTTCAGATATTATTTATACAATGCTGTTGTGTTTTTATTTATTACAAATTATTAACAAAATTCTCTGAAGCAGGAAAGTTAGGCAGGATTCAAGGCCAATTTCCTTTCTAGGTCAAACAGAAAGCCATGAATATATTCTTCTGTCCATTCAGGGCCATAAAATCTGGTAAACATTCCCCTGGCTGGATCTTTCTCGGCTCGATATCTGATATAACGCAGTTGGGCTTCCTTAATTTCTGCTAATTCTTCTGGATTAGTAATGGGTTCTGCTTCCTTGACAAAAATTAAATAAGCTTGCAGGTAATCTTTGAAAGCTTCAAATACTCTTGTCTCAACTAACTCAGTTTTCTGAGGACGAGTCCAAAGAAAGGCTGGAGAAAAGAATGGGGTTGCTTCTTCTGGAAAATCACCTCCCCAAGGTAAATATTTCTGATGTTCTTGGAAAGTCTCCCATATTGGTTGAGTATACTTTTCTTGATACTGGAGGTTATCCCGAAATAAAGGCTGCATATCTAGGGCAATTAAATGTCCCCCAGGTAAGGTAACTAGGTCGGCTCCAAAGAAGGGCAAGTCATAATTAAGGTGAGGGAATATGACAAAATTTAAGACTTGCAGAGCACTGCCACCTTGGACATGAGCTGCTCTAATTTGCCGGAGTTTGGGGCTACAGTGGGCATAACTGGTTGTCTTTACTTCTTGTTCCTTTTTGCCCTTACCAGTCATAGCAACTTTATGTTCAAATCCAGAGGGTATGGGGTAAGGTTGTAGTTCTAGTTCCTGCTTGAGCAAATTCAGACCATAGTCTAGAAAAGGTTGATACAAATTCACAATATTTTCAGTGGGTATCATTTCAGTTATCAATTATCAGTTATCAGTAACTTCTTACTGAATTAGTAGGCTACGAGAATCCGAAATTTCCTTTTTTTTATCCCTTGAAAGGGGAAGCTATTGACCTTATTTCTTAGTCATTACATATAGAATCTTATTTTAATTGTCAGAGATTGTAACTTTTTAGGGAATAGGGAAGAAAGAAACTTCTAGACTTTTAAACAATAATCAAATGCTGACATCTGATTACTGATTGCTATTATAAACATTCATCTATCTGGACCTTTTGATTTTTTAAAGTGTAAATGGCTTCAAACCCAGTATTAGCAAGGGAAATACCTGAACTTGCTTAAAATAGCTGAAACCTAGATATATCAAGAAAATGTTTAATTTCAGGTAAAAACATTACAGTATAAAGGTTTGACCTTATTTTTAACCTGTTTTTTCCTAAAGTCCAGCTATTAGCAGTCAGTTCTGCTGCTTTTGAAAGAACAAGGCAACTACTAAAATTAGCTTATGACCTTTTTATTCATAATGTTTAATTTTCCCTGAAGACTAATTCTTTCTCCCAAGACAATGAGTTAGTAACTAATTGTTGATAGCTAATAGCTGACGGCTGAATACTTACATAATATTTCAGCAATTACATCGATAAAAATCATTTCACACCCCCCTGAAATTTTTGGAGAGGTGTGAGTTAAATTCTTAACTTAATAGTTAACAAAGTCATCGAGTTGTAGTAGGAACTGCTAATGGTACAGCATCTTCAAATAAGAATTCGTATAGAAATTTTTCTGACCATTCATGGCCAAAATAACTACTAAATAATCCTGATGCTGGGTCTCGTTCAGCACTATATTGATCGTAATCTTTTTGGGCTTTAACTATCTTTTGAATCTCTGCTTCTGTCTCTATAATTTCTGCTTTGTCTAACATTTGCCAATATAAACTAATGTAATCTTGATAAGCTTGGAAAAATGTAGTTTGTACTGTCTCTGCATCTGTCTTGGCAAATAATAAATATTTAGAAAAATATTGATTGGCATCGTAAAACTTCATTTCTAAATTTTGAGCCAAGTCATTATATTTCTCTCGTAGCGATCGCATTGGTTCTATATATTTAAGCAAGTAAGATTCTTCTTGGAATAAAGGTTGAAAATCTAATACTATTAAGATTTTATTTTTACCGAAAGATAATAGGTCTATTCCTAGCAGTGGGATATCGTAGTGGTAACTGGGATAAATTACACTATTAAATACTTGAGCTGCAGCTCCTGCATCAATGTAGGTATAACGTATTTTTCTCAGTTCTGCACACTCGTAACACCAACTTTGAATGGTGGCTTGATTTTTGCCTCTATTACTAACGTTAGCTTCTAAACCAGCAGGAATTGATCTGCTGCGTAAGTCAAATTTACTAAATAATTCTTTTTCTAAATATTCAAGAAATGGTCTGTACATCGATACTTAATAGTCATATATTAATTCATTTTCGACAATAATAGATGGCCATCACCAGAGTCTCATTTCTCATAAACAAAGCAATAATCCTTCATAAAGTCATAAGTCAAAATTTCAAAGTTAAAAGTCAAAAGTTAACACATGGAGTTTGCTGAGAAAGTCTTTTGTTGAGAGCAGGGAATGGGATATAGGGAATAGACAATAGTTTTACTGTTAATTTTTCTGCTTTTTCCCTGACATTTTGGCAAAATTCTAGGTTTTTGAGCTGAATTTAGTCATTACTCTAGCAGTTTTTTCTAATTTAATACTATCTCAAACTATAAATAAGTTTTACTGAAAAAGTCTGATGGTGATGATAGGGAACACTTAACTGGGAACAGGGAAAAGTTTATACCATTTCTCAAAAAGAATGCTATGAACGATCGGGTAGGGAAGTATCGGAAGTGTGGGAGATGTGGGGAGAGATTAAAAGTAGAAAAAATCTATACTAACCGACTAATAATTGTCAAAAAAAGACTTTAAATCTTGCTAACTCTTGAAGTGTTGAAGTCTAGCTGAACTATAGCATTAATGCATGGTAACTGGGATTATACCATTTCTCAAAAGTCTTGCTAAATCTCCTTGAAAGTAGGAAAGTTGCATCCAACGTCCGTACAGAGTAGGGAGTAGGGTTAAAAGAAATAATATATTTTGATTTAATGCCGATAATCTTTAGAAACATTACTGAAGCATTATTATTACTTAATAACTGAAGTTTCATCGGAAGTATAGCATTATTTTTAGAAATTGGTATTAGACTATATGCTACGGCAAAATTTTCAGCATGAATATAGGAAAAATTTTAGCTTTTTGAGACTACTTTATCCAAAAACAACGTACTTTTTCGACACCAAAAAGATATTAGCCTTTACCTATCAATGCTTTGATATTCAATCGGCAAGCTCTATTTATTTCTGCTATAAATTCTCTGAAATATATCAATAATAATTTCTGATTTCAATACAAGACAAGCATAATTATCATCTAGCTGATAACGCAGTTCCTCCGTAGGCAAGCTGAAAACTGATGGCTGAATAAAAGCAAGAAAAAATCTGCAATTTGAGTTTTTATTTTCTAGTTTGAATAATCACAGTTTCCTCAGTATTTTCGATAATTTTTTATAGGTTCATGTTTTTATTTTGAATATTACTGGTGGAATTTTTACTTAAAAAAAATCTGCGATTTGAGTTTGATTTGTAGTTTAATCAATCAAAATTTACTCAGCATTTTTAATCAAGTTCTGATGGTAGTTGTTGCCAAAGCAAACGATAGAGTTGTATGGGTTCATCTTTTCCTTTGACCATTACTGGTGGAATTTTTTCTAAGGGAAAATTATATGACTTGAGTTTTTCTTTTGTAGTCTGACTAATCAGAATTTCGTCAGCTTTTGCTTCACTACATATTCGGCTAGTAACATTAGTAGTATCCCCAATAGTAGCGTATTGAATTAATTGTTCTGAACCAATATTTCCCGCTGCAACTTTACCAGAATTAATTCCTATATGAATAGCAATTGGTTTTTGATGACGTTTTTCTCTCTGTTGATTTAACCGACGAACTGCCCATTGCATATCAATTGCTGCTTTTATGGCTTTTTCTTCATCATTAGCAGTTTGATAAGGAGCGCCCCAAATAGCAAATAAAGCATCTCCTATATATTTTTCGAGCGTTCCTTCATACCTAAAAACAATATCTTCGACCATAATTTTAAAATACTCATTCAGCATAGAAATTATTTGGCGTGGCTCCATTGTTGAAGACATTTTTGTAAAGCCACTAATATCAGAAAATAAGGCTGTTACTTCTGTATCAACTATTTCTAATTTATCTGTTTCCTTGAGTTTTCTAGCTACAGTTAAAGGAAAGAAACGCTCTAATTTATTTCGGAGAATTGCCTCTGCTTGTATTTTCTTATAGAGTTGGGTATTATCTATAGCGATCGCTGCTTGATTAGCTAAACCTGTCAGAAATTCTACATCTTCATCAGAATAAACATTTGATAATGATAAATTATCAGCATATAAAACTCCAATGACTTTATCCCTAGGTTTGAGTGGGATACAAACTGCTCCATGTATTGATTGAGAAACAATTGATTCTGGATTATCAAAACGCTGATCGAGGGAAGCATCTGTAGTTAAAAAAGTCTTACCTTTTTCTATTGCAAAATTAGTAATATTTTTGCTATAAAATCGACCTTCAGTGGTAATTCCTTCTTTTCCTTTGACTGCTTTTTGTTCAAGTTCTCCAGTTTTTTCATTGACTAAAAGTATGACAGCTCGATCTACTTTAATAATCTGAAACAGCAAGTCAAGAATTTTTTCTAGTAAAATTTCTAATTTGGTAGGAGAAGAAAGTTGTTTACTGACTTCCAACAAAATTTTTAATTTATCTACTGCCTGAAGATTAATATCTTTTTGCCTCAGTTTAAGCACTGATACTGAATTATCTTGTTGTTGATCTAAGAGTTGATTTAATTCAGTTTGAGTAGACTCTTGTAAGTATTCTTTAACTATATGTGTCGGACCTATATCTTGTTCTTGATTAGAATTAGTAACAAATTTAAAAATTGCATTGCCACAATGAATTAAATCTCCCTCATTAAGTAGATAACTATCAATTTTTCTTCCATTAACAAAAGTACCATTACTACTGTTTTGATCGACAATACTCACACCATCTTGAGAAATTACAATTTGTGCATGATGACGGGAAACACTTGTTTCGTTAGTAATAGCAATAATATTGTCTCTTTCCCTACCAATACTAATTTCACCTGTCGATAATTCATATACTTTTTCATTAGTAGTATCTGGAGCATAAATTAAGTATGCCATTTATTTTCCTCCTAGAGAGTTAGACGAATTCAATACATAGTAAATATACAGATATATTATCTTAATTCTGATTGAAATTAGCAGCAAGCTGGTATTCATAGTTTTCAACTTGTGTAGAACACTTCTTTAATTAACATAGAATACAACTATCAAGTCTCTAACTTATAAAACTTTAAACATACCTCTCTTGTTTCTGTAGTCTACCTTTGTGAAAACCGCTATAAGGATTAGGGAGTAGGGAGGGAGGAGAAAAAAATACTATAGCTCATTAATATGAAAACTGCTGTAGTCTTTTTTAATACCATTTTCATAAAATATTGCTACAGTAACAGAACAGGTAAAAGGAAATACGGATCGCCGGAACCAGGAAAGATAAATAGACAAAAAATGGAGGAAAAAACTTTAATTTTGACAATGAATGCAAGCCATCAAGTATTAAACTGTAGGAATAAATTACAAATTAGAATGTAACAGCCTTTTTTGAATTTGGTATAATAAGGATGAATTACAGAGTTTTTTGATAGGGTTGAGCTAGTAAAAGATATTTACAGCACTTTGCGCGGATAGTGAGGTACAGTTCAAGACTAATCTGTCTTCCCTATTTACTAAAGTGGTAAAACTTTGTACCTCACTAACTCCGAAACTGCTGTAATACAACTATCAATAATTTAATTTAACTGTACTTTATACTAATTTGATTCAATCATGTTATACCAAATTTTCCCAAGAACATCACTATAATTTTATACAACCTTACTTTTTAGGAAAGTTGTATTTCAATAATTAATAATTAATAATTAATAATTAATAATTACCTCTTCTTAAAAAATTGAGGATTGGTTAAAATAAATTTTCTTTTCTTGGTCGATTAGATATGGCGAGGTTTCCTCCCCATCCCATCCTACTCCAAGCTCTATTTTTCATGTCGGCGACAGCCGAAACGACTGCTTTTTCTCCTTGAAAGGAGAGGCTTTAAACCTTATTTTTTCGGTAAACTTTTAACTACTAACTACTAATAACAAGTCCGGTTTATTAAAAAGTCAGATATTAGAATAGCAGGGCAAACGCATCTAAATTCTGGAGCCTTCTGCCGTTAAGCTTCAGAGAATTAATGAGTATAAATGCTCACAAGCTTGACATCCTTGCCCTGTCAGAACTTCAAAATAAGATGCGTTTGCCCTGATTAGAATAGTTGGGTAATATTTACTTACTGGCGTGGTTCTTCTACTAACACATAGATAAAAAAACAGTATTTCTAAGGAGTTTAAACTTATAAAAATTCTGGGTTTCTTAGTACCACAATTACTGAGTCTAATACCAAATTAAAAAAATATAGTTCTAGTAAAAATAAAGGTAAGCATTTCCTGCGGAATGCTGCGCAAACATCTTTTAGTCAGCCTCCTGCGGAGGAACTATGTTAACAGCTATCAGTTACTAGCATAAGGATAAGTGAAGGAGTGAAGAATTAAAAGTATAGGGAAAAACAGATAAAGGAAATTAGATACGTTGAGATATCTACCAGACCACCTTGACAAATTTTCTAGACTAAATTGCATAATAACTGACTTGATTTTTATTGCTCACTAAAGAAAAAGGGAGCAGGGAAAAATCTGCCCTCAAATTTAATTTATCCATTTGGAAATCAAGGTCTTCCCTACTTCTGTACATTACCAAACTGTATTAGAGGCAATTAATGAATTGCCCCTACTGAAACCTACTAAAAAAATTGGCGTTGCTGATTTTAGGTATGACAGAAACTCCCCTACTCGGATCGTTAAGAGTCATTAATTAAGTGCAAATCATATCTGGTTTCCACTTTCGGAAAAAACTTCTTTCTATCTCCTGACTCCTGAGTTATGACTCCTGGATATCATACATTTATTTATTCAGCAACGCCAAAAAATTTAATAGCAATCTTTTTTCAAATTGGTAAAACTAGCTAAATTTATTTCATAAATGAACCAACTACACCATTCATATCACTATCCAAAGGATCGCCCAAAGCATTAAATTTCCACAATGTATTATCTCGATAAACTGCTCCCATTAACATTGAGATTTTACCTTGATAAGTACCATTACCAGATAAAGTATATTTTGCTATTTCTACTCCTTTATTATCAACAGCTCTAACAAAGGCATTTTCTACCATTCCAAATTGTTGTTTCCTTTCTTTAGCTTGATAAATACTTACTGCTAAGATAATTTTTTGGTATTTTTCAGGAATAGAATTTAGTTTCAAGATTATTTGTTCATCATCTCCATCTCCTTCTCCAGTCAGATTATCACCTGAATGAATTACTGTCTTATCCTTAGATTCTAAATGACCATAATAAATTACATCTTCTTTGTAGTTTTTGAGTTTGTCATTCTCTCCTAATAAAATTGCATAACCATCAAGATCAAAATTCGATCTATTACCGAATAAACCAGCTAAACCACCTGTAGATTTTGCTACATCCCATCCTAGTCCCATTGTCAGTCTTGATAGATCGTATTCACTTTTATCAAGTACAATTTTTTGTCCTTTTTTGAGGTTGATAGTCATATATTTATTAACCTGTATAAACTCTAAAAAATTTTAACAAAAGTCAAGAAGGAATCATACCAATTTGATGAATTTTTGGTACAAATAGGAGACATCGATTATACCTACTTCCTTTTTTATAAACTTCTTTATCTGAATTAAGCGACAAAAATCTATAATTTTAATGCTTTTTTATTTGCTTCTTCTTAAAACTGTGGCATTGCTTTTTCCTTAACTATAATGTTTGTAGCATTCTTTTTTCAGCTTTGCTGTAATTTAGTATTGCTCTGCTAAATAAAATCCGGTTTGTAGTAGCAGGGTCAAACTCTTACTTCCGATCGGTTAAATTGAGTCACTCAATTTTTGTTTAAATAGTAAACCAAAATTCTCTAGAAATATATTTTCAGTATCTTTCAATCTCTCAGTTACTAATTTTAATTTTCGGCCTTAACCCAATGTAAGCATTCAACTATTATCAACACTCAGCAATAAAAATAAAGTCATTTATTAGGCAATTCAGTCTAGACAATTTCTAGAGGCTACCTGGTACATATCTCAGTTTACCTAATCTCCTTTATCTATATCAATGCTTTTAATTCTTAACTCTTTCACTTATCCTTATGCTAGTAACTGATAGCTGTTAACGTAGTTCCTCCCCAGGAGGCTAACTGACAGCTAAATGCCTACAACCCAATTAATTTACAAAACTACTTTTTACCTATTTGCCAATTAAATCCATATTGATAAAATTCGTCTGCCTGCCTATGGCCTTAAAAATATTTTTTCTCTTTAAAAATCATAATTTGAGAGTTAATATTTTTCACCAATGCTGCCACACAAAAACTGCGATTACTATCAGAATTATTCAATTATAGATAAATTTCTTCAGCATTACTTATCTTGAATAAAATCCTTCCATTTACAGATTTAAAATCTCTAGCACCTTCATATATAAAATCAAAGAATAGTACCCTTTTAATTAAATCTGGTCTGAAAATATACATATTTTCACCATCATTTGCTATACCTGTCCGGTCATCTTTATCTAAATAAATGTAAGATGAAGTTTTTCTGGAGTCAAAGTTTTTTCCTAAAGGTTGAATAACTCCCCTTTCACCATTCATCATTTCATACATACAGCCTAAATCTAAATCTGGCATACTATTACTGCCAAATATTTTTCCTATCAAACCAGCTTGACTTTTTTTGACGGCTTCCCAGTTAAGATTAACATGAACTTGAATAGGATTATCTCTCTCATCTTTGCTCAAGTCTATTTTATGAAAATCTCCAGTTTTTTCCAGTTTAATAACCATGATTTTTAGTCTTTCATAGTAACAACAAAGGTAAGTATTAAGCTATCTTACCGAAAAATTCAGGTATAAAGCCTCTCCTAATAGGAGAAAAAGCGGTCGTTTAGCTAAACGCCATATCCAATCGACCAAGAGAAGAAAAAAATCCTTTGAGTCAATCCTCTTCTTTATCAGAAGAGATAATTGTTAATTATTAATTATTGAATGTCAGCTTATGACTAATCTAATATCGTCAACAGGAATAAAAGTTAATGATAGTGTGCATTAGTTGAACTTCTACTAAATTAAATGTCAGGAATTTCTATTCCGAGTTTAAAGGTAATAGTAGCAAATCCACTTATTATAACCTAGTTACCTCCCATCCAAAAATATTTCATCAGCCAAAGACTTTGATTTTTTTTTAATTAATTCTTTAAGGTGATAACCGACGCCTGTTTCGCAGCATTCCGCAGGAAATACTTACTAATAATGCTTACTAATCAAGTATTTGGTAGTTCTAAAATATGAAGATTATTGGGACTATTTTCTCTTCTCTTTTCCCTACTAGCTATGATTATTTATTAATCACTGCCAAGTATTTTTATATTTTATTTTTCCAGTTTTTTGTTTTAGCGATCGCCCTAGCAAAAATACTCTTTTAGTTATTAGTAAACGTATTTTTCTACAAAAGTTTGTAACCCAGCATTATATCCTGTTCCTACTGCTTGAAATCTCCATTCACCATTTTTCTTATAGAGACGACCAAATTCTATTGCAGTTTCTCTGGAAAAATCTTCTTCTAATTCATACTTAGTTATTTCTTCTTGACTCTCCAAATCATAAACTCTAATGAAAGAATTTTTAACTTGCCCAAAGTTTTGCCTTCTTTTTTCTGCTTCATGGATAGTTACAACAAAAAGTAGTTCTTGAATACTAGAATTAACATTAGTTAAATCTACTTCTATGGTTTCATCATCCCCTTCCCCTTCTCCAGTTCTGTTATCTCCCCAATGCTTTACAGAACCATCTGGAGATTTTAAATTATTGTAGAAAACAAAGTATTCATCCTCTGGAATTTTTCCATTATCTTCTAACATAAAAACAGAGGCATCTAAATCAAATTCTGTACCTGTATCAGTAGGATTAATATCCCATCCCAAACCAATAGCAACTTTTGTTAAGCCTGGTGCATCCTTAGAAAGATTAATTCTGTGACCTTTGCTGAGTTTAACAGACATTTATTTTTCCTCCCTGAATAAATAATTTCCAGCATCTTTCAAGATAAGAATTTATATTTATTTTGATTGATTATTTTGTACTAAGGTCATTTAAGTTATCACTTATAAGTACCTCCACCGAATTGGGAGACTTGAAATACTGAACTTTCTTTTTTTATCTCCTTTAAAGGGGAAGCTTAAGACCTTATTTTTGTGTCAGAATAATTGATGGGGGTAAAGTTTAGCAAATAGCAAATCAAGTAAATTTTAAGTTGAGGCAATATCTATATTGCTTAAACTCTCAAATTATTGAGTAGATTTTCGGCGTTAGTAATTGGTAAGATTATTTTCTACTAAGGGTGATACCTATCACTTAGTTTGGCTAGATATTTAGAAGTATCAGAAACAGATTACTATTAAAGTTTAATCTCTTGATTTACCAACGCCATATTTTCAAACATATACTCGCAGCTATTTTCTAAACTAAACTTATTTCGTAAGCATTTCCTGCGGAATGCGGAGCTAAAAGCCATCAGCTATTAGCCATTAGCTATTGCCGAATGGAGGAGCCAAAAGCAATTGAGAGAGAATTAAAAGTTACTGCTAAAGTAGGCTCTCTTAACCGCAAGCAGTATTCATCTAAACCTCACCTTTAAAGGTGGAGATATAATTGCTGATAGCTGACTGCTAAGAGCTGAATGCTTATCCTATTTCTGTTTTATCAAAATTATTTTTTCCCCATTAATAATTCACTAAATCAATTAATTAGGTATATTTTTGTACAAAATTTTCTAAGCCAGAGTTATAACCTTCTCCCACAGCTTGAAATCTCCATTCACCATTTTTTTTATACAATTTCCCAAACTCTATAGCTGTTTCCCTAGAAAAGTCTTCTTCTAGTTCGTACTTAGTGATCTCTTCTTGAGTTTCCCCATCATAAATTCTGATGTAAGAATTTCTAACTTGCCCAAAATTTTGCCTTCTTTTCTCTGCTTCATATACAGTAACAACAAAAATAATTTCTTCAATTGTCGAATCAACCATTGATAAATCTACAGTGATAGTCTCATCATCTCCATCTCCTTTTCCTGTACGACTATCTCCCATAGATTCTACCGAACCATCAGCAGATTTAAGATTATTATAAAAAACAAAATATTTATCTTGAGGAATTTTGCCACTTGCTCCTAACATAAAAACAGAAACATCAAGGTCAAAATCTGAACCTGTATCTGAGACATTTACATCCCATCCTAAACCTGCTGCAGCTTTTTTCATTCCAGGCGCTTCTTTAGACAGACTAACTCTTTCACCTTTGCTGAGATTAATGCTCATAAATATTTCCTCGATTTATTTACTATTTTTAACTACAACCAGTACAAGTATAGATTACGGAAAATGATTACAACTAAATTTTAATGAAGATGTCTAATTATGACAAAAGTCTGATTTAAACCAACTTTTACTATTTAGTAATGAGATTAAAACTTAAATAGTATCTAGGATCGGGAACAGAGGTTTTATTGTTAGTTCAACCCTGTTACTGGACTGTTTTATCTGCCAAAATTTTCTTGTTTTTGCTAGTATGAAAAACCTCAAGTTTCAGAGGGTAAATGCACAAGCAAAGATTAAGATAGCTAGAGCGCTTATAGCGCTTTTCAGATTGATGAACCACATAGTCACAACCAAAACCTTGTAGGGGTTTGCTGGTCATTCGCCCCTACCGTGGTCTACCATGCAGGAAAACTGCTGTAATAATCGGTATATTCGGTGGGTTACGGCGTGCAGTTAAGAGTTTAGTGAGTCAGAATATGTATTATCGCCTAACCCTCCCTACTGGACCGCAGGGCTGTTTCAAAGTATTGTAGATTAAGGATGCGCGAGAGAACGGGAGATGAGGGGGTCGTGGAACAGTGAAATTTAACACGCATTTGCCGATTTTTCAGCCAATAAACCTCCTTAAGCTCTGACTAAAATGGTGAAAAGTTAACTTTTAATCATAAATTAAAAGCCTCCATCCCCGTGTTGACCTGTCTCTGCCTCCCCGTGTCTATCGAGAATGAAACAGCCCTGCCCTACTGGACCGTTTCAGCTCAAATAGTGCATTAGCGGAGTACGAGACCCACCCCTAACCCTTCCTGGGAGGGGAATGGGGAGTAGGGTAGGGACGTTGCATAAGGGCGTCCGTACGGGAGAAAGATGTAGGTTGGGTTTCGGGTCCCTCAACCCAACCTACATCTATTGGGATGAATATAGATGAAACAGTCTACTACTGGACCGACACAGCTAAAATAGTGCATTAGAATAGTCAGTGTAATTCTTGCTCTAGCAAGGTTTGGAGACTTTTCCTAAAACAACATTTAAGCCGTGTTGGTCTACTACTGGCGCGTCAAGCTTAAAGTAGTGTAATAGATTTTTGACTAAAAGCTTTGAAAAATCGGCATCGTAGTATTTTCTTAAAGCAAAATTTAAGGCTTGACAGGCCACTACCCCAGGGTTTAATATTTATTTCTTTAACAAACAGTCTCTCACTTAGTCAAAATTTTAAGAGTTCTCGCTCATATTGAGACTAAAATATTGCGATTTTTTCAGCAAATCCTCAATAAATTACACCATTTTCAAGAAATATTTCTACATTTTCAACTATGATATAGATAACAATCTTATTTTAATTGTGATAAATTATAGATTTTTAAGGAACAGAGAACAGGGAATAGGGAAGAAAGAAAAAACTGTATATTATCAAAATAAAAAGCGCTACATACTAAACTTTTAATGAATAGTCAAATTATCAGATATGATTCCTGATTGCTATATAAATTTTGTCATTCTTGTTATAGATTAGCTATTTACAGTGTATTCCTTCTTTTCGTTGATAAATATTTTGCTGAACACTCCGCAAATCTACCCTTAATTGCTACCTCCTAATTCCTTGATTGAATAATTTGTTTCTGATATTCATCTTCTGTCATTAAATCTGTGGTACTTTCCACACGATCTAAAAATACTAGACCTTCTAGATGATCGTATTCATGCTGAAAAATTCTAGCAACAAAATCTGTTAACTCTTGTCTTTCTAGTTTTCCTTCTCGATTAGTATATTCTACATTTATTACTCTATATCTTGGTACTAAACCTCTAATTCCTGGCACACTTAAACAACCTTCCCACCCCTTGACTCTATCTTCTGAATGAGATATTAACCTAGGATTAATCATAGCTGTTGGCTCCATTTTTGGAGCGTTGGGATATCTGAGATTGGGTCTAGATGCAACAATAAATAAGCGATCGCTAATTGAAACTTGGGGAGCAGCAATTCCCACACCATTTGTTTCAATTATTGTGGCTATTAAATTATCAATTAGTTGCTGTAAATTTTCATCCCAAACATTATGAATAGGTTGAGCTTGATACCGCAATATCTCATTCCCTAACTGAGCTACTTGCAATACTTCCATAATTTTTTCCTTTGTAAATTTATATCATCAATTTATAAAGCTTTTCAGATGGGTAAACCACACAATCAAAACTACAACCCTTGTAGGAAAGCTCCATGGAACTTTCCTACTGTGACCTACTAATAATGAAAATTCCTGTAATCAAAAAAAAAGGAATAAATAATTTTGATTAATTCTTTTACTCCCTACTTTTTCAAGACTTACAGATTTTTCAGTCCTCAAAACTACTTATCTAAGACGTTATAGTTTTGATTTTATCAATACAGCAGTTTTCAACTACCCTGAACTATAGTTTCTCAATTAACAGCCTGAGTATAACTCAACTCAATTTACTTCAACAGACTGGGAAATACTATATATATCTATCCTCTTAATCTAGATGGTAAATTTCCAGTTCGCACCTGAAAATTCAAGTTTTGACCATTCCGATTAATTTCTAATTCCAACAAACTACCAACTGTTTTGTTCTGAACAATTTGTTGCACATTTTCAGATTCACTAATAGTTTTATTATCAATTTTTTGAATTATATCCCCAGGCTTTAAACCACTTTTATCAGCAGGAGAACCAGGAACAACTTGCATTACTAATACCCCTTGGTCAGTGAATAACTGAATATTTGTATTGAAGTTTCGGTTAAGTTCTTGCTTAAGTTCCGGTGTCAAAGTCTGCATGGCAATACCTAAATAAGCGTGCTCTGCCTTACCTACCCTAATTAATTGTTGAGCAATTTGTTGAGCATTATTAATAGGAATTGCAAATCCTAAACCTTGAGCACCATCAATAATAGCTGTATTAATGCCAATTACCTCACCATTTTGATTCAATAGAGGGCCACCAGAATTTCCAGGATTAATCGCAGCATCCGTTTGAATAAATCCTACCCGCTTATCTGGAACACCCACATCATTACTAGAACGACCTGTAGCACTAATTATACCCACTGTCACAGAATTATCCAGACCTAGGGGGTTGCCAATAGCAATGGCCCATTCTCCAGGTTGTAGATTATTTGAATCTCCAAGAGAAACAGTGGGAAGATTATCACCATCAATTTTAATTACTGCTACATCAGTTACAGAGTCTGTGCCCAAAACTCTACCTTGAAGGCGACGACCATCTTTGAGAACTACTTCCACGGTAGTGGAACCCTCTACAACGTGAGCATTAGTCAGAATATTACCATCAGAACTAATGATAAAACCAGAACCAGTTCCTTGCTCAACCCCTCGACCTGAAGGTGACCTAGGAGATTCATAACCATAGAAATCTTCTGGTATTCCCCTGCCAAACATATTAGGTCTTTGGCTTAAGGTTCGAGAAGCATTAATCCTGACCACTGCCGGGCCAACTTTTTGGACTGCATCTACAATAAAGTTGCCATTGGAAATAGGAGCTCTAACTGGTAACCAACTAGATCTTTCTGAGTTAGAAGTACCATCAGTTTTGCTAGGGGATTGAGTAACTGATAATTGAGTAAGCTGGCTTGAGTTTTCCGGAGAGCTACTTGTCTGGAATATCAGGCGCTCACCTAACAATGCTCCGACCCCTCCCGCTAGTAGTAATAAATAAGTTAAAGGTTGTTTCCAAAACACTTTGCCTGTTGTATTTTTCATGGTCATTTATTTATAATTGGTTAGTTTGTTGAGAATGAATAATGAGAGTTTTTTCTCCTGATAGAGAAGTTTTCTTTAAATTTTCCTACAATATCTATGTAGTCTATTACTTAGAGAATAGGAAAAAATAAATTATCCTAATGTATGGACTCGATCTACTTTTTTACTTCTCCTGCTACCGTAAGTTCAGTTCAAAGGAATCTTTTTTGACTGGGAATTCCCTTGCTGTCTACTCTTGAATGATTAAAGGGATTTACATTTGACAGTGATAGATTAAATTTAACACTTCCTATAATTAGTAATTCGAGCCTGATGCTTAGTATTTCAGAGTCATTAAAATTCATGCCTTAATTTTTTAGTTGATCTGCTTAAGTTTTGGGAGTTACTTTTCATCATCGAATTACAATATTAAGTTGCATATATATCATATCTAGCCTTTCTCATAATTAATGAGATACAGTTTTTTCCCAGATCCGGTATTTCCAGTCTTTGGTTTTCTGATAGATGACCTACAATCAAAAGGACAACCCTTTTAGGGCAATTCCATCAACCCTCTCTACAGTAGTCTACTAAAATGAAAACTGCTGTAAGCTCTAAAATTTGTGTACCTCATCTATTGGATAAATGCTATATATTAATCTGGGATATTTTGGACTTTAGTATATTTACAATCCCTAAAATATTTATCCGGTTTTTTTAATAACATCAAGTTGCTATTATTTTTTGCATAAATTCACGATTTATTTACTTTTACTACTAATTTCTGCCAAAACAATAATTATTTAACATTTATTTGATTTTATATTGATTTTTTGATAATTTTTAATTTGGTAGTTTCCTCAAATGTAAGATTTAGAAAGCTAGCAGGAAAAACATTTACCCAACATTAACAAGGAAATAAATAATAGTTAAGTGGGGTCACTTTCCTAAAGCAATAATCTACAAATGTCTCTCGCAATGACCAAACATATTATATTTATTTATGCCCATATCATATACTTGTATTGTTTGAAATTAGTTTGATTTGGTATTTATTTTTTGCTTAAATATCTCATTGGATTTCTTGATTATTTTTGTAGTGCAAAAGCATTATCCCAATTTCATAAAATATTGCATATCGTGACGCAACTCCTAAAATGCTATAAATTCCACCGGAACTAGGAAAGGTAAATATATTAAAAATAGAACAAAAATAGTTTCTTTCTACAATTCATCCAAACCATCTACTTTTTTAATATAGGAATAAATAACAGATTAGGATGTAACTATCTAGTCATAAATTTGATATTAAAGATCGTAATTACTAAAAAAAATTGTTATTTAAAATGATTTTTTTCTAATTCAGAAAAATTTTAATTATCCTAATAAACTTAGCTATTGCTACACTACGACTATACGACTAAAAACAGTTGTTTATAAAATATCTATATAATTAGGCCAAAGGGAATGAAAGTATATAGCCTTTATCAAAATGGTGAGATACACAAGTTGTGGATCTTAGGCAATAGGCAATAGGGAAAAGAAAAAATACTGTATCTCATTAATATGATAGCTGCTGTATATTATCTTGTAAAAAAAATGCAATTCTTTCTGTCAATTTTCCTGGAAATTTTATAGCAAATAAACTTTAAATTTTTACTTAACCTAATTAGAGTTTCTACATCTAAGACAGTCTTTTTAACTAAATTAACGAGAAACCCAATTGCCAAATTTTTAGATAAAGTTTAATCCTAACATTCCGCACTTCAAAACGTAGTAGAAAAAATCAGGAGTCAGGAGTTGTAAGGGCGGAATGCTCTGCAAATATGTTGCAGAGCATTCCGCAGGAAAAAGCGGAAGCTCTGGGTCAGCAAATGGCCATTCGCCCCTACAGGAGTCAGGAGAAAATCATGGTGGTCAATAGGAGTAAATAATTAAGCATAAATACTTAATATTTTCCTGAGAATTTGACTCATGAGAAAAGTCAATGAATACGAGCTATATAGTATAAATACCTTGTCAGTTACCGATTTTTATACTACTTGTCATATTACAAGCTGACCTGCGGAATGTGAGTTTAATTACAATTACAGCACTTTTTATAATGGTGAGTTACAGTTTAAGATTAATCTATTTTCCTTGTTCCCTAAACTCATAAAACTTTGTACCTCATCAACTCCAAAACTGCTGTCAATCAACAACTTAGTTAATTAATCCTCAGCAAAAATATAGCGATAAAGTTCATCTGACCCTGGCTCTGGGCTATCTGTGGCAAAATCAACCGCTTCAGTAATTAACTTCTCAATCTTTTGATCGATAGCAGTTAACTCTGCAACATCTACCAAATTATTTTCTTTCAGGTAAGTTGTAAATTGCTTAATGGGGTCACGAGAAAACCAATATTCTTTTTCTTCTTGATCCCGTAATTCATCAGGGTCAGCCAAAGAATGGCCTCGGAACCGATAAGTCAAAGCTTCAATTAAAGTAGGTCCCTCGCCAGCCCTGGCCCTAGCTACAGCCTCCTGAGCAGCAGAATGCACCGCCAATACATCCATACCATCAACTTCCACACCAACCATGCCAAAGGCATGAGCTTTTTTGTAAATCTCAGGTTCAGAAGTAGCACGGTTGTGAGCCATACCAATTGCCCACTTATTATTTTCTACTACATAGATAATGGGTAGTTTCCACAATGTGGCCATATTTAGACATTCAAAAAACTGGCCGTTGTTACAAGCCCCATCCCCAAAGAAACAAGCCGTCACTTGGTCAGCAGTTTCATTTCCCATAGTTTCCCGACGATATTTACTCTGAAAAGCTGCCCCAGTCGCCACAGGAATACCCTCAGCAACAAAAGCATAACCCCCCAATAGATTATGTGCAGCCGAGAACATATGCATCGAACCACCTCGGCCTTTAGAACAGCCTGTGGCCTTACCAAATAATTCAGCCATCACTTCCCGTGCTGGTACACCAGCACTTAGAGCATGAACATGGTCTCTATAAGTGCTACAAACAAAATCTTCATCTTGCCGCATAGCTTTAATTACACCGGAAGAAACCCCTTCTTGTCCATTGTAAAGATGAACAAAGCCAAACATTTTGCCTCGGTAATACATCTCAGCACACTTATCTTCAAACAAGCGTCCTAAAACCATATCTTCGTAAAGTATTAATGCTTCTTCTTTGCTAATTTTTATACTATTGGTGTTAAAAGTAGGTAAGGTACGTTCTTGGATCATTTGATTTTTCCTAGGCTACTATACTATAATTAGTGATAAATTTAATGTTGGAATGTTGGAAAAGACATATTTAGCAAAAGTCTCCAATGTTAAAGTTAACATTACTCGTCTCCACAAGTTGCGCAAATTTATCTTTGAGCAATTAAGTAGCATATATGGAAATTGTGTATGAGAGTAAATAAATTTTACTAGCTTGTTCTACAGTATGGGCTTAATGGTTGTATAGTATAGGCTTAATGGAATAAGTCTAGAGTTTTGCTGTTCAAGTTGGGTAGCAAAATATCTATCACTGGAATAAAAGGTATACTTTGTGAGAAACTACCCCGATCTATCAGATGAATGGCAACAATTTTGAAAAAATTTTAGATAATTGTAGATAGTAGATATAAGTAGAGAATATGCTCTTATAATTTAAGAATAATTTTTATATCCTGGGAATTTTGATGCTAAAATTAATTAAGTGTTTCTATGAAATTTTTTGGTTAAAATTTAAGGATTAGTAAATTCTCCTTTAAACCTTTAATGCTTATCGGTGCAAAAATCCTAGATCATTAAGTGATGAGCATCAAAAAAATTGCTCTAAAGTAATAAAAAACACCTCTGTTAATGAACAACAAAGGATATTATTAAGTAATATAGTAACTCGCCTTTGAGGAAATGCACTGTGCGGATTCCACTAGATTATTACCGAATTTTAGGTTTACCAATTCAGGCTACTGCCGAACAGTTACGGCAGGCACATCGAGATCGCACCCAGCAGTTTCCTAGAAGGGAGTATTCTGAGGCAACAATAGTTGCCCGTAAACAACTTATAGATGAGGCTTATGCTGTTCTGTCTGAGCCAGAACAACGCCAAACTTACGATGGCAGCTTTTTGGCGAAAACCTACGAACCAGAAACAGAACAACTAAGTCCAAGTTATAAGAAAAATCTCGACCTACCAGATGAAAAAGGAACAAAACTTCAGCAAACAGAAGAAGTTATCCCCACAATAGCTTCTAGACGGTTACCAAAAACCATAAACTCTCAAAGTAGAGAGACGATAAGTAGCTCTGAGTTTGACCCTAACACTCCAAGTATCGAAATAGAAGATCTACAATTTGTGGGAGCAATCCTGATTTTACACGAACTAGGAGAATACGAGCTGGTATTAAAACTTACTCATCCTTATCTTACTAATAATAATATTGCTATCAAAGATGGACGTTTTGGCGATCCAGCATTAGTTCTGCCAGATATTGTCCTTACAGTTGCTTTAGCTAATTTAGAACTGGGCAGAGAACAATGGCAACAAGGACAATATGAAAGTGCGGCCACAACTTTAGAAGCTGGACAGGGATTATTACTGCGAGAAAATCTGTTTGTCCAAGTTAGAGGGGAGATACAAGCTGACCTTTATAAGTTACGTCCTTATAGAGTAATGGAGTTAATAGCATTACCAGAGAAAATAGCTCTAGACCGTCGCCGTGGGCTAGAAATTCTTCAAGATATGTTGAATGAACGGGGAGGAATTGATGGTCAAGGTGAAGATCAATCTGGACTTGGGGTAGAAGATTTTCTGAAGTTTGTTCAGCAACTACGTCACCACTTAACCACATCAGAACAAAAAAAATTATTTGAGGCAGAAGCTCATCGTCCTTCGGCAGTAGGTACATACCTAGCAGTTTATACTTTTTTAGCTCAAGGGTTTGCTCAAAAACAACCAGCCTTGATTCGTAAGGCTAAGTTGATGTTAATGCAATTGGGTCGCAGTCAAGATGTAAATTTAGAAAAATCCGTCTGTGCTTTACTTTTAGGGCAAACTGAAGAGGCTAGTCGTTCATTAGAACTTAGCCATGAAAACGAACCCTTATCCTTTATTAAAGAAAATTCTCAAGAATCTCCAGATTTATTACCAGGGCTATGTCTTTATGCTGAACATTGGTTGATCGAGGAGGTATTTCCACATTTCCGTGATTTGTCTGACAAGTCAGCTTCTTTGAAAGACTATTTTGCAGATCAGCACGTTCAAGCTTATCTAGAAGCTTTACCTACAGAAACAGAAGCAGCTAATCAATGGGTAGTTGTTCAACCTCGTCGCGATCGCGACACGGAACAGATGTTCTACCAGAAGGAAGTTGACAAATCGACCGTATCAGATTTAGAAAATAAAGGTATATCTGGTGTGGGTAGTGTTGCTACTGCTAGTCTTGCTTCTGCAACCAAAGGAACTTCTAATTTACTAGGAGTTAATTCTGATAATTTGCTTCAAGAATCAGAAAAATCATCATCTACTATAGGTCCGCAAAAACAGTTAACTAATCCGAGTTCTGGTCGCTATTCAGGAAGAATGAGGGAAAGGAGTAGGAGTAGTTTACCTCAGTTTAATGAAAGTACGTCACTAGGAAGTGAAGAATTACCCCAATCTATGCCAGGGTATAGTCCACGCAGAATCTCTGCTAGAAGAGAACCTGTCAAGGTTGGTCGTCTAATATTAATTGGAGTTTTGGGATTATTGGCAATAGGACTGATTGGGTTAATGACAATTAAAACAATTGGTTGGTTAGTAAATGCTTTAGGATTAGGTGGACCGATTCTGCAAAGAGAACAACCTATAGTACAACTGGACAGACCTCCAATAGAAATTCCAGAACCTAATCGGGTTAGCCTCGCAGCATCAGGACCGATAACGAAAGAAGTAGCACAACTAGCGATTCAAAGTTGGTTAGATATTAAGGCTTCTGCTCTTGGTCCTAATCATCAAATTGAAAAATTACCAAATATTCTAGTAGAGCCGGCACTTTCTCGTTGGTTACCTACGGCTAATGCGCTGAAGCGAGAGAAATCTTATCGGAATTATAAGCATGATTTAGAGATAAAAAATGTAAAGATGAGTAATACAAATGCCAATGAAGCTCAAGTAGATGCTCAAGTTAGAGAAAGGGTTGAGTTTTATGAAAATGGTAGATTGATTAATTCTGACAACGAAAACTTACTTGTTCGTTATAATTTAGTTCGTCAGAATGAAAAATGGCAAATTAGTAATTGGAAGGTACTGAGATAATTTTAAGTGCAGAAATAATTATGGGAATGAACCCAAGCTCAAACAGGAATAATTATTAGTATTGCTACTGTATTTATTCAACTGAATTCTTGGAAAAAAATCGAAATATAAATCAGAATTAAAAAAACTTAGACACTCAACTCAAAAAATTTGTTAATCAAATTAATCTTCAAGAAGTAAATAAAAAAATACGGCTCTGGTGCCAGGATTAAACAATAATTGGTCTCAAAATAATAAAATAATAACAGGTAAAATTCTTACAGCTTTCAAGATTAAACTAAAAGGGAAATCGAGGGTAGTTATATAAATATTGATGGTATAGATGGTTTGATAATTTAGTTGTTCGCTATATTGCCACAGTCTTTCTATTAGATTAATTTCTGGATCATGTGAGAGTTGCAATAGAAAATTACTTTAGGTCAAGTCTATTTAATTAGTTATAAAAAACCTTGTCCCTCCTATACTGGGTAAGTCTTCCGACTGTCCTGATTTGGCTGTTACCTATTCCCTAACATTTTTCAGTATTCAACCCTATACTGGGTAAGTCTTCCGACTGTCCTGATTTGGCTGTTACCTATTCCCTAA
>NZ_JBNHEP010000311.1:26145-28001 GCF_050015995.1 Dapis brunnea BLCC-M229
CATTTTTCAGTATTCAACCCGACAGAGATTACTAGGTAAGTAGTAGGCACAATTATTAGTATATAGCAGTTCTTATATTAATAAGATACAGTATTTTTTTTCTCTTCACTATTGTCTATTCCCTGTTCCCTAAAATCCAAAACTTCTTTATCTCACCAATTTGATAAACGCTATATCTACTACTCAGGTATATTTTCTGTTTCCTGTTCCCTTTTTCCAGCAAAGCGTTTTCTATTCCCTACACCTCCGCTCAATATTAAATTAATTTTGCTTATGCTTTTGAGTTTTTTAGCTGTACTATTAGTAATTTTTAATAAAACTATCACATAATTTTATTAATTAATTTTGTTAAATTTATGATAAATTAAGTAAAGTTAAGAAACCATAACATTATTAATCTGGAATTGCCTATAAACCCGCATATATACTCATAATTTCTTAGTAACAACCCTTGACCAAATATGAGCTTTTCTGCAAGATATAGACTTATAAGGCGATCCCGCCGATCCCAAAAAAATGCTGTTCTTATCGTTTCTATATCTCTAGAAACTGCTAAGTGTTTCTAAGCATTTACCAAACTCACTAATTGTTTGAATTGGAAAAGTAGTTCTCAAAAGAAACAAGGAATTACAGCGGATTCCAGGTTGATGAGGTACAGTGACACTAAATTTTTAAATAGTTTTTGAAGTATAGAATAAAGTTTTCATGTCTTTAATCAAATCTACTAGAATCACTGTACCACACTTACATGGAATAGGCTGTATCTGTCATTACTTGCTAGATTTTGGGAAACGGAATAGAAAACAGTAAAAAAATAGAAGGATATATATAGATAATGGTTCAAGAACGTCCACCCCTAGAAGAGATGACTTTACGACAACTACGCAAAGTCGCCAGTGAACTAGGTATCTCTCGTTACAGCAGAATGCGTAAAGCACAACTTCTGGCAGCAGTTATGGAAGCTCAAGGTATCAATCATCTCTCATCTGCTCCAGTTTTAACATTAGAAGTACAAGAAGAAGTGGAAGCAAAAAAGTTTGAATTAGGCCAAGAAAACAACATTGATGATTTTCTTTCATCGATTGATGAAGGTTTAACGGATTTACCCAATGGGTATGGTAAAAGCCGAATAGTATTAATGCCACGCGATCCAGAGTGGGCATACGCCTACTGGGATATACCGAATCAACTGAAAGAAGAGCTACGTCGTCAAGGAGGACAGCAGTTAGCTCTGCGTACATATGATGTCACTGACATAAACTTGGACTACCAAAGTCCTCATAGCATTCAGGAATATCCTTGTGATGAATTAGCTCGTGAATGGTACATACCTATTCCAGTAAGCGACCGCAACTATACTGTGGAAATAGGGTATCGGTGTGCTGATGGTCGGTGGTTAGTTTTGGCTCGTTCTGAGCGAGTACATATTCCTCCGGTCTATCCTTCAGATTGGATTGATGACCAATTTATCACAGTTAGTTGGGATGAAGATTTGCGTGGCAAAACCTTTATGGAATTGGTTCCTGCTAGTCGCCAAATTACTTTTTACGATAATCCCGATAATATTTATGAGGAAATGTTTGGCATAGCTGAAGCTGAGGAACAACGGGTTGCTGGTTCTATGTTTGGCTCTGTTCAAATGGTTCCAGGTTCAGGTCAGATGATAGAGGAAGGAGTAAGCTCTTTTGCTATGGCATCAGGTGTAGGGATGTGGGCATCTGGTAGTAATGTTTCTGGTGCAACTCAAACTATGTCAGGTGTAGGTTTAACTGCTTCTGGAGTAGGCATGGGAATGTCGGGAGTAGGTTTAACTGCTTCTGGAGTAGGCATGGGAATGTCGGGAGTAGGTTTAACTG
>NZ_JBNHEP010000312.1:0-9801 GCF_050015995.1 Dapis brunnea BLCC-M229
CTCGGAGAACTCCCCAACAGGAAATAAGCAACCCAAAGCAGATAAAAATTTTCAGCAAACAGGAAGTAAGCAAGATTCAACTTTAGACTTCTACCAAAATTCTCCAACAGGAAATAGACCACCTCAAGCAGATGAAAATTTTATCCAAACAGTAAGTAACCGAGATTTAATTTTCAACTTCTCGGATAATTCCCCAACAGGAAATAAGCAACCCAAAGCAGATAAAAATTTTCAGCAAACAGGAAGTAAGCGAGATTCAACTTTAGACTTCTCCCAAAATTCCCCAATAGGAAATAGACTACCTCAAGCAGATGAAAATTTTCAGCAAGCAGGAAGTAACCAAGATTCAACTTCAGACTTCTCCCAAAATTCCCCAACAGTAAATAAGCAACCCGAAGCAGATAAAAATTTTCAGCAAGCAGGAAGTAACCGAGATTTAACTTTAGACTTCTCCCAAAATTCTCTAACAGGAAATAAGCAACCCGAAGCAGATAAAAATTTTCAGCAAGCAGGAAGTAACCGAGATTTAACTTTAGACTTATCCCAAAATTCTCCAACAGGAAATAAGCAACCCGAAGCAGATAAAAATTTCCAGAAAACAGGAAGTAACCGAGATTTAATTTTCAACTTCTCGGAGAACTCTCCAACAGGAAATAGATATTCCCAAACAGAGCAAAATTCCCGGGAAAAACCGAGTAATCAAAATTTAACTTTGACTTTTGCAAGAGGTCTAATTAAATATGTGTATCAAGAAAATCAAGGACCATCAATTGCTCGGAATTATGGTATAGAAATAGCTCAGGGAGAATATATTGCTTTTCTTGATGCGGATGACTTTTTTCTACCCGAAAAATTAGCCGAACAAGTGGGATGCTTTGCAGAAGATTCAACTTTAACAATGGTGCAAACTGGGTGGAGATTTGTTGATGAGAAAGGTCAGACTATTAAAGATGTAGAACCGTGGAAAAATGCTGAAGAACTAGACTTAGAAAATTGGTTAATGTGGCAAGCGACTTTGCCTAGTGCGATGATGTTTAGAAGTGAATGGTTAAAGGTCAATGGAGGGTTTGACTCGCGATATATTCCAGAAGATTTAGAAATAGTTTTGCGGTTAGCTTTAACCGGAGGAAAATCTACTTGGTTACGGAAAGTTTGTGTCTGTTATCGACAGCGGAATAGTAGTGTCTCTGGGTTGAAAAACCGAGAAAAAATTACTTATGAATTAGAAAAATTATTAGATGACTTTTTCCAGAAACCTAATTTGCCTACTTCCATACGTCAAATAGAAAATCAGATAAAATATCGGTCTCTACTTTGGAATTGTTGGCGTTTATATAGAGCTGGTAATTTCTCAGAAATGGCTACTTATTTGCAGAAGTCTTTGAATTATACTTCTGACTCTCCAACAGCAGCAATTTGTACTTGGATAGAATTATTTACTAAGCTCGATAGTCAAGAGGGAAATCAATTTAATGCTTATAGTTTTAGTCAGTTACCAGAATGGAAAAAATTAATTAGTAATATGTTTAATCCAGTAGCGCCAAGAGTAAGTGTAATTATTGCCACCTATAATAATGGTCACTATATTTTAGAGGCGATCTCTAGTATTTTTAACCAAACTTATACGTCTTATGAAATAATAGTTATTGATGATGGCTCTACTGATAATACTCGTCAAGTTTTAGAACCTTATCTAGATAAACTTCGTTATGTTTATCAAGAAAATAAAGGAGTATCTCACGCCAGAAATTTAGGTTTAGAAATGGCGCGGGGAGAATTTATTTCTTTCCTAGATGCTGATGACTTTTTCCTACCAGATAAACTGGCAAAACAAGTAGCTATTTTTGATGCTCGCCCCTCTCTGGGAATTGTGCATAGTGGATGGCGTTTAATTAATGAAAAAGGAGAGAAAATTTCCGATATAGAATTATGGCATAACTCTCTAGAATTAGATTTAGAAACCTGGGTAGTTTGGAAACCTGTAACTATTTCTATGATGTTTCGTAAAAGTTGGATAAAAAGTGCCGGAGGTTTTGATACTCGTTGGCATCATGGAGAAGATATCGATTTAGTTTTGCGTTTATCGATTAATGGTTGTGAGGCAGTTTGGTTACCAAAAATTACTTATTGTTATCGTCAACATCATTGCAATACTACGAGAAAATTTACTCAACAAGCTACCAGTATGATGTCTGTTTTAGATAACTTTTTTAGTAGACCAAATTTATCAAAATCTATTCGTCAATTAGAGGGAAAATCTCGTTATTATACTTTGAGTTGGTTAGCATGGCAGGCGCATCGAAATGGGGATTTAATTGAGATGGGTAAATATTTAAGACAAGCTGGGAAATATACTCCTTTATCTATGACAAAAACTATTGAACATTGGATGGATAGTTTTAACAGTCTTTATCAACAATATGGTTATGATTTTGATGCTTATGCTTTGACAAGTTCGGATGTTTGGCAACAATTAATGTTAGATATAGTTATTACTATTTGATAGTGAGTTTTTTCAGGTATTTGTTGATGGTTGACTATAGCAATTCCCATAAGGAATGAGGTGCAAAATTCGTTTGTTTTAGGCAACAGCAGTCAGATCCCGCGGGGTGGACTAGAGGCAAGGGAATGCTGACCAAGAGAGGCAACAGAAAATAGGAATAAAAAAGATAAATGTACTTCACAGTCTTTACTACTGACTCCTAACTCCTTCTTATCATTCTGACTCCTAACTACCAAATATATGTAGCAAAACTTTTGATATTTTGTATTACCTGTTGTCAGATGAGCTGTCGCTTTTTTCTAGGGTATTACCTAAAAAAACTAAGATTGCTACATAAATAGAATAATTGATTTTTAAATCCGAATATATAGCAGTGTAAGTCAAAATTAGTAAGTTTTATTATTGCCTTTTAGCGAATAATTAAGGTAAAAAGCCTCTCCTTTAAAGGAGAAACAAGCGGTCGTTTGCGCAGCATTCTGTAGGATGGGATGCTGAGGAAACCTAGTCATATCCAATCTCCTCTTGAGAGCGGTCGTTTGCGCAGCATTCCGTAGGATGGGATGCTGAGGAAACCTAGTCATATCCAATCTCCCCTTGAGAAGAAAAAATTTTCATGATTAGTCAATCCTATCCGTTTTCAAGGAGAGGTAATAATTAATAATTAATAATTAATTACTAATTGCTGAACTGTTACTTGTTGCCTCTTAGTTAAAAACGGATATCTAATATCTCTACTGCCCTAAACTATACTTTTATTGCTGCTATACTTTTTCATGGTAGATAAGTTTATAACTCTTAGGTTTCCAGCACTAACTCATTTAGGATTGCTCGTGTAAAAGCAAATTTAAAGAAATAAATATTATTAATTTATGTAAAAAAAAGGTTGTTTGTATAGTACAATACTTCAAATAAGATTGGCATATATAATAAACTAATAGAAAAATTAAGTTCATGTTTGAGTTTGTCTCTTTTGAGACAAATGACAAATAATTAATTGGCAGCTATTAATAATGTTGAAAATTCCTATAAATAAACTGAAATATAGAACCTTCATTAATGGATAATGGATAATGGATAATGAATAATTACCTCTCCCTAAAACGGGTTGGATTGACGGGGAGCGTGAAAATTTTTTCTGATCAAGGGGAGATTGGAGGCTAGCCAGGAGACCTCAGCATCTCATCCTACTCCAAGCTCCGCTTTTGATGTCGGCGACAGCCAAAACGACCGCTTGTTTCTCCTTTAAAGGAGAAGCTTTAAACCTTAATTATTAGGTAAATTTCATCAATAATTATTATAGATATGATCGTAAAAAATAAAATCAAATAATGACAAAATCAACTGATGAATTTATACCAGTTTATGGACCAGTAAAATCTTGGCGATATGGGCGCTCCCTAGGCATAGATCCCATAGGCAAAATTTCCACTTGTTCATTCAATTGTGTTTACTGTCAGCTAGGAGAAATCGAACAAAAAACAAGCGATCGCTCTATCTATGTCTCTACCGCAGAAATATTATTAGAATTACAAAAATTTGCACCTTGGGATGTAGATATTATCACTCTTAGTGGCAGTGGAGAACCAACATTAGCTCTGAACTTAAAAGACATTCTAAAAGAAACGAAAAAATTAACAAACAAACCAATCTTAATATTAACAAATGGTACGACTTTAACCAATCTAGAAGTTAGATTAGCCTTAAATTTAGCAGACAAAGTATCAATCAAAATTGATGCAGTTAACCAAAGACAACTACAAGGAATTAATCGACCAGCAAAAACATTTAACCTGTCAGATATGTGGGGAGGAATACAAGAATTTAGAGAAAAATATCAAGGTAAATTAGCTATTCAAACAATGATATTATCTCCATGGAATCTTCAAACCAAAGCCGAATATATTAGCTCAATAAAATCTCTAAAACCTGATGAAATTCAACTTAACACTCCCAGGCGCCCTAAACCTTTAAAACATCAACTAGATGCTAGGGGAAACCATACAGAATTTCATCCTTATGCAGTACAAAAACTCAAATGTGTTAGTCAGGAGATTTTACAAGAATTTGCAGATGATATTTACACAAATACAAACATTCCGGTTCGTTATAAACAGAAATAGCATTTAGATTTTTTGATAATAAAAAAAGCCGTAAAAAAGGACTGAAATATGAATAACCTAACAGCTAAATTATCAACAACAAAACCATTAGAAATTCCACCAGGATATCTAAATATTATGGGCTATATTGATGAGTCAGAAGTAAATGGTCCTGGTTGCCGTGCAGTAGTATGGGTACAAGGGTGTAAACGCGGATGTTCTGGCTGTTTCAATCCTGATTCTTGGTCTTTTGATATTCACCAATTAATAAGTATTGAAGAACTAGCAAATAAAATATTAAATAATCCTCGAAACACAGGAGTAACCTTTTCTGGTGGGGAACCTTTTTTACAAGCATCAGCACTAGCAGAATTAGCAAAAATATTAAAATATAGAGGTTTAAATGTAATGTCTTTTAGTGGGTTTACTCTCAGAGAATTACAATCTAAAAATGCACCTGTTGGTGCTAAAGAATTATTGTCTCACTTAGATATTCTGATTGATGGACCATTTGTAGAAACCCTAGCTATTCATTCTCCTAATTCTCTAGTTTCTTCAAGTAATCAAAGAGTGAGAGTATTTAATCCAGCCTTAAAAAATCAATTAAATTGGGCAAGCGATCGCCTAGAAATTCATGTACTGAAAGATGGCAGTCGGATATTTACTGGTTATTGGGGACAGTTAGGTTTAGGAGAGAATTAAAAACTAGTTAGGAATTAGCAAGCGATGTAGAGCTTTTCAATAGTTTTCAAAGGTATCTTTTTTTATTCTCAAACCATCTAGCTTGACTTAATTATGTGCTTTTTGAAATAGAGGTCATTTCAGTTAACAGTTTGCTACTCACATGAAAAGCCTCCTGGGAAATAAATGCTAAAAGCTAACAGCTAGTTAAGGCTTTTAAGTAATTAGCCAAGTATATTTTTTTTGCTCTCTACTCTACTGACTGGTTTTTAGGGAGCATTATCTAGGAAAAGCTAATAGCTAGTTAATTAAATGATTAAACAATTTTTATTCAAAATCATGTTGATAATTGGATTAGTTTTCTTGATATTAGTTGATCAAGGTAGCTTTACAGTTAACTCAGCAAATGCTCTAATTCGAGAAATAGAAGAAGCACCGAATCAGATAGTTTATCAAGCCAAACATACATTAAGAGATCAAGAAAGAAAACCATGGCAAGTAGTATTTTATAAACGTCTCACTTCTGGTGAAGTAGATACTATTAATCTGCGCTTAGTAGGTTTTCCTGGCAGTGTAGAATTTACTCATCCACAACCTTTAAAAATTAGTTATGGTCAAGATAAAATATCCCTAGCTAGAGATAATTTTGCCGAAAAAGCACCAGCTCCTAACGTGGGTGAATATCAATTTCCAGAAGTTTTGTTTGGCATCAAAACAAATGCCAAAGTTTTTCTATATTTGCCTTTAAAAACCAACCAACAAGCAAGAATCAAAATAACCGTGCCAGTCTTGTTAGAATGGCAAGAAGTTATTAATCACAAATAGAAGTATAGCAATCCTTAGTAAGTCTTGAAACTCTGCCATTGTGCAATAAATTTACTCAATGCTAAAGTCTCAAACCTTAAATTGGATTGCTATATTTTCACTCAATATCTACAATTGACATCCTCCCAGACCTAAAAGCACAGGGATTCCTACTGAGCCGAAGCTCTTCGGTGGGTTGACGTTTCACTGGCTGCTGCTCACTATACGCAAGTCTTAGGCTTGCCTCCGCGTCCGTTTTTTGTCTCGGACTGCCCGCCCGCGACTAATAGCAAAGATAACATATATATTCAAAAAAAAACAACTAAAAAGTCGCCCTAGAAGGGCGAGGCTTTCAACCCAATTTTTTGGTAATTAATAATAATTACTTTTGCTATATATATTTATGTGGTAAAAGTAATTATCTCTTTTTCCTCACATCACGAGCCATGCTTTTGAAATCTAGTCCATCATTAGAATTACTAATGGTACGAGGTTGTACAGGAGTAGGCGGAGTTAAAGGTTGTGTAGATGTACTAGCAGCAGATGTGCTAGGAGTAGATGTACTAGAACTATAAGAAGGATAGGAAGAAGGTTTAGTTTCTCCTACAGTTTGTTTCATTTGCATAGAAGAAACAGCCTTTTCTGTCTCTCCTTCTATCAAATTAATCTTACCTACTGCTTTGGGATAGCTCCTCTTAACTGTCTTAGATTTCCGCATAAAGTCTACATCACCAAGACTACTTGCGCTATCTGCATCTAGGAAGAAAGCTTCCTTTGGTTGGTTGTCATCTTTGTTCCCAAATAGTCCTCTGATAAATCCAGTCATCTTTTTCTTCTAACCTGAATATTTGTGTTTCTTTTGTTATGTTACGTAAAACTTTATCACAATTTATCATAAATTGTCATCAAAATTCTCATAATTTCCTCAGTGCTACGCTTAAGTCAGAAGTCAGTAGTTAGAAGTCAGGAGTCACAAGCGATCGCTGACTGAGTTTGAGCATTTATAAATGTCCTAAGCTATTTGCGTAGTGCTATACTTCAAAATCTTTAGCCAAAGAGCAAGAGGCTAAACTTTAAAAAATGGGGTTGCTGAAGCGCGGGTATGATTTTCGTGGTTGGGGAGTAGGGAGTAATACCATTTCTCAAAAACTTCCACAGATTTTGTTTAGCAGGGGAGTAGGGGAGTGTGTAGGGACGTTGCATGCAACGTCCCTACGGGAGAAGTAAAAAGAACGGCTGAAAAATCACTTACCAATACAAAAGCGACTAAAAATTATATCTAAAACCGACTCCGTTACATCCTCACCCGTAACTTCTCCCAAAGCATAAATTGCTCCCCTTAAATCTATAGTCCAGAAATCTAAAGGTAAATTATTTTTGATAGTATTTAAACATTGCTCCAAAGCTACCTTAGCTCTAGTTAAAGCTGCTGCTTGCCTTTGATTAATTGCTAAATCTAAATTTTCTGCCTGCACATTACCCAAATTTATGGCATTAATAATCGCCGCTTCCAATTCCTCAATTCCTTGATTATTAATAGCTGCTGTAGTCACAAAATTTTTAATAGTTTCTGGGTAAAAAATAGACTTAATTAATTCCGGCTTTACCAAATCAACTTTATTAATTATCAGAATTAAAGAACTATTTTTGACCTGTTGATAAATAACTTCATCTAACTCCGTCCAACCCGCCTTCCCGTCAATCGTCAATAAAACAAGGTCAGCAGACTCAGCAGCTCTGCACGATCGCTCCACCCCAATTTTTTCCACCCGATCCTCAGTTTCCCGAATACCCGCCGTATCCAAAACCTGCACCGGAATGCCACCCACGACCAACTGAGATTCCACCACATCTCTAGTAGTACCAGGAAGATCCGTCACAATAGCGCGATCGCTACAACTCCAAGCATTCAGCAGACTCGACTTGCCCACATTCGGACGTCCTATAATAGCCACCTTCAAACCAGTTCGTAACAACTCGCCCCGACTTGCCGTTCCTAATACCCTTGACAAATCAACCAAAATACTATCCACTTTTTCACCAATTTCAGACTCATCCAAAGGCGGTAAATCTTCCTCAAAATCAATGCGGGCCTCTATTTCTGCTAAAATATCCAGACAACTAGCTCTTAACTGACGAATTGGACTAGCCAACTTACCCTGTAAACCAGCCAAAGCAACTTGAGCAGCAGCAGGAGATTGAGAACCCACCAGATCCGCAATACTTTCAGCTTGAGTCAGATCCAATCGACCATTTAAGAAAGCTCGTAAAGTAAACTCTCCTGGTTGAGCTAGTCGTGCCCCCGCCTCAATACACAATTGTAATACTTGTTGTATGGCGATAATTCCACCATGACAGTGAAACTCTACTACATCCTCACGAGTATAAGAACGAGGACTATTCATAATCAATAACAAAGCTTCATCTACTAATTGCCCAGTTTTGGGATGGCGAATATAGCCATAGAGAATGCGATGAGTCTCCCAAACTTGCTTTCCCGGTGCATGAAATAGAATTTTGGCAATTTTCATCGCCTCCGAACCAGACATCCGGACTATCCCCACACTTCCTTGCTGGGGAACAATAGCAGTAGCGATCGCCGCAATAGTATTTCCAGGAGTCATTTCAGTTATCAGTTATCAGTTATCAGTTAGCCTCCTAGGTCTGAAGTTTGTTAAAAGTACCTCCAGTAATAGGGAGGCAAGAAAATCCTAAATTTCCTTTTCTATCCCCTTGTAGAGCGACAGCTCGTGGCGCAGCCAAGGTGAGGCTATTGACCTTATTTATTGGTCAAGAATTATAACATGTTTATGTTTTTCTATTATTATAAGTATCTATGTCAAATTAATTGATTTAAGTATGTTAAAAAACCTGCAACAAATTCCACACCAACTACTACCTAATCTAACTACAAAAAAATCTCCATCAAATAGACATAAACCACCAAAGTTGCATAGATATGGACGATACTTACAGTGGCGCTTTATCCGAATGCGGGAAAGTCCCGAATATATTGCTAGAGGTTTAGCAGTAGGAGTATTTGCTGGATTATTTCCTATCTTTGGTATCCAAACCATAGTTGGTGTAGCATTAGCAACCCTAGTCCGAGGCCATAAAATTGCTGCTGCTGCTGGCACTTGGGTAAGTAATCCCTTAACTTATTTACCAATATATGCAATTAACTTTCAAGTTGGTCGATGGTTACTTAACTCTCAAGAAGAGTTTGTACCTGAAAGTATACTTTCATTTCCAGAGTTAATGCAATATGGGACTCAATTTATCACATCTCTATTTTTAGGTTGTTTAGTAATGGGTATAATAGGAGGAATATTGAGTTATTTTATGGGGTTAAAACTAATTCGTTGGTGGCGTAGCAATCGCCGAAAAAAAATTCTATTCAATTGATTAAAGGTTTTCCCGATCAAAGCAATTCACAATGATTCCCTACAAACAAATATAGGAACTATAGTGAGAAAACATTTGTTCTTATTCATTGGATTAATCGATAGGTTTTGTACTCAAAATCTGGATTGGTTAGTGTATAAAAATATGAGAAAATAGGAATGTTCAATACTCATACTAAATATACTAATTGGTAGAATACTTCTCAGTCGCTATAAAATTATCGATAAGTTAGGCGGTGGTGGATTTGGAGAAACCTACTGCCGTGTCAAGCTTAAAATGGTGTATTATAGTTCAAAAATACTGGGGCTT
>NZ_JBNHEP010000313.1:0-58549 GCF_050015995.1 Dapis brunnea BLCC-M229
TTTTAATTATTGTGACCTACGCAATAGTCGGAAAATTCCACTACTCATCCCCTCGCCAGGGTGCTTCAGAAAATGATTTAATTAGGGTTTGCTGAAAAAAGCAGAGTGTCGTCTGTTTGGGGAGACAGAGAAAGTAGGAGGAATAATTGTACCTTTATCTTTACTCAGCTTGTCTACCCAAAGTCCTAACTTTTTGGTTACTCAAGCTAAAAAGTTTGCACTTTTTTTACCTCCAAAAAAGCTCAAACCTTTACTTGTCAATGCTTTTAGATTTAATCAGCAAACCATAGTTAGGCAAAATAGGAATTATAGAGCAGTCCGTAAATGTCTATAATTTTTATTGAAATTAAAAAAGACCTCTAGTTCCAAATTGTAGGCAAGCTTAACTTGTCACTCGTTTCCTACCTGTAGTTTGCCGTTGACAACGGATGTACATTCATCGAATAGTTCATAAGTAATATTATTAGGGTTTTTAGGACTGCAAATAACTACCTTTTGTAGATTTTCTTGAGCTAAAGTTCGATCTATATGAGCAACTTCAAGACAAAGAAAAAATAGAAAACTGCCATGCAAGTTAACACGATAAATTGTGCTTTACGAAGAAACATTTTATCAAAATAATTGAGTCTAAAACCCCGCTTTTTAAGGCGAAATATTTTTGGAGAGTTGCTCAAATCCCAGTTACAAAAATAACTTCTGACTGTCAGATGTGTGTCTTACATTCTGTTGGCGAAGCCTTTCCGCAGGAAATGGGAACCTCAGAATTACACACTCGCTTCTGACTTCTGACTTCTGACTTCATTAACTCCTTGTTATTTATTCAATAATTTTACTTAGTATAACAAGCATATCTCCCTACTCCCTTTATAACAGTTTGCACACACGCCCCAGAGAGCAGACTTTCCTCCATTACCAAAAAATCAAGGTATAAAGCATCTCCATTCACGGATAAAAAAATTCCTTTAGCTAATCCTCTTACTTATAAATAAAAGAAGAGGTAATAATTAATTATTAATTATTATTAATTATTAATTGTTGAACTACTCCCCAAAATACTTTCAAAATTCGCCAAAATTACCTTAGCTGCTTGCTTACCAGAAATAGTTGCCCCCTCCATACTGTCAATATAATCTTGTTGAGTATAACTACCCGCCAGAAAAAAATTAGGCACTGGAGTCTGTTGGTTTGGGCGATATGGATCCATACCAGGAGCTTCCCGATATAAAGACTGAGCTAATTTCACCACACTATACCAAGTCATATTTAATTCCCGCGACGAAGGAAACAACTCATGGACTTGTTTTAAAACATGGTCAGCGATCGCCTCATTATTCTCCTTAATAAAAGGATCGCCAGGCGTCAATACCAACTGTAATAAAGAACCCTCCCCTTGACGATAATAATCTCCCGGACTTGTCAATGCCAAATCAGCAAAACACGAAAAATCAGCATCTGGAGTATAAAGTAAATTATCAAGACCAACAGCACGATCTAATTGTTGACGTTCGTTTTTATCATGTAGCTCCGTCACCCAACCATCAAATCTTAACTGTACCGTTGCCACAGGTACCGCATCTAACTTATAAATATTGTCAAACTCCGGCCATTTTCGCCAAGCTTCAGGTAGAATCCGCTTAATACCTGGTACATCGCAGGCAAAAACATAAGCATCAGCAACAATAGTTTCTTCTGTATCCCCATTAGCAACAACTATTCCACTAACAAGAGTTTCTCCATCATTCTCAGAAAACTGAATTTCCCTAACTTGTCGTCTAGTAAAAATTTTAGTACCCCGTTCCTCCAAATAATCAATAATAGGTTTGTGGAGATACTCATAAGGAGAACCTTCCAACATCCGCAACACAGACGCTTCAGTTTTTGCAGCAAATAATTGGAATATTGTCAACATACATCGAGCAGAAATATTATCCGCATCAATAAACCCCAGAGCATAAGCAATAGGGTTCCACATCCGTTTGATACTTCCATTAGATCCACCTTGGCCACGAAACCAATCTCCAAAACTTACCTTATCCAAATCTCGAATAGTCTTCATTGCCCCATCAAAATCTATCAACCCTCTGACTATAGGACTGGTGCCTAGGGCAATTGCATTTTGTAGTTTATCTTGTACAGATAGCTGAGATGTGGTAAAGAAAGCTTTTAATCCATTAAAAGGCGCTCCAGTCAGGAAGCGAAAATCTAGGGAACCTGTTTTGCCTCCTTTATTAATAAAATTGTGAGTATGTTCCTTGAGGCGAAGGTTTTCCAAAGCTCCCACTTTTTTCATTAACTCAAAAAGTTGGTAGTAACAGCCAAAGAAAACATGCAAACCCATTTCTACATGGTTTCCATTTCCATCTACCCAACTACCTACTTTTCCTCCAACAAAGGGACGAGATTCAAATATTTCCACTTGATGTCCAGCATCAGCTAATTCTACAGCCGTGGCCATTCCTGCTAAACCTGCCCCTGCGATCGCTACTCGCATTTTTTACTTCCTTACTAAGTTTTTTTACAATTTTTAATAATTCTACCAATTAGGAAACCCTTTTGAGGTTGGAGAAAGTAATTTGCTCTGAAGAAATAGGGAGTAGGGAGTAGGGAGTAGGAAGTAGTTAGGAAAAATGGGAATTATAGAGCAATACGGTTCAGACTAAGACCAAAACTTATGGGGTGTAGAGAAACTATACAACCTTTGTAGAAAAATTTGTCACATAATAATTGTGTATCAGTCATCTTAGGAGTTTCTTACTCCCCACACTTCCCACACTTCCCACACTTCCCACACTCCCTATTCCCTATTCCCTATTCCCTATTCCCCATTAATAAGATACTGGCATCAACTTTAACGGCCCAATTCCCAATTCTTGAGATGACAGGAATCTCATTTCAAACAAAGCCATCATATCCTTAAATTCAGGTTGACCACGGGAAGCACCTGTAATACCTCTAGCAATAATCAAACCACACCAACCACCAGTCGCAATGCAACGCTCATCCCATTTTTGTCTAGCTTCCTGGTGTACGGGGTCATTTTGCATAAATTCACCAAATAAATGCAATACACCATCATAAGTTTTCAATATACCCAAATCGTAAGTTTTTTCCTCCAGAGGGTCTTCACCTGGATTAAATCCTATACCATGAAGTCCCTGAGCTTCTTCTAAATCTGCTATCAACTTAGTTGCTTTTGGCAAAGAAGTTTGAATTAAAATTATTGGTAGACCTTCTCCTGATAGTTCAATATCTTCCTCTGCTGCCTGATATTGTTTAGTATTATCCCTTAAATATTCCACCGTCTCCCAAGGTACTACTCCCAAACTTAAGAAAGAATTTTGTGGAACCAAATCATCTTTAAGCATGGGCATTTCAATTTCTAATTCTTCATCTCCTTCCGAATCAGACTCCACAGCTATTTCATATAATTCTTCTGCTACTTCTGGCATAGTTGTTACTTTAATTGAGACCACTCGATCTGATTTAGGTATAGGAATGCGGTAGCGACTACTAATGCTAGGGAACTTATTACCTGTCATTTTCTTGCGGGAAGCTCGCAAAAAGCGATGTAATGCTTCTAAAGTAACTAATGTCGTAAGTGCTTCCTCTTCATAGAGAACTGACCTTAAACCTTCCAAAGGATGTAAATTACCAAAATTTGCCTGAATTTCTGATACTGATAAATTTTCTAGGTTTGTATTCCCATTGTCATTATCCTCATCATCTTCCTGAAAACTATCGTAAGTAATAAAAAGGCAGTCTTGCCCTAGAAAAGCTTCTTCTAAATTTTCATAAGATTTTTCATAAGTTACTCTTTCTCTAAACCTTTTGAGAGAATCTAAAGAACGATACAACAAAATTCCATAGTCCATGCCCAATTTACCCAAAACACAGACATATAGATTTTCAATATCCCATTGATTAAGTTCTATAGAGATGATTTGATGCTCTCCTAATATTTCCCAGGGGGCATCATCCCAAATTTGATCTGCTTTTTCCACTAAAGCTTCTGCATATTCAGGAGGTAACTGAGGCGGACGATTATCTGATACTTCCTGTAATCCCCGAAATATTTCATCAATTAGAGGTAAATCTGGTACATAATCAATTGCAATTCCTAAGTTTTGTAAGACACCCCTGAGAAAAAATTGAATTTCTCGGTCTTTGACTACTATCTTTTGTGGCCTAATTGCTGGAGCTGGACTTTGAGGATTTTCCATAGCCCGCAGTAATGTCCTCACAATTGCTTCTGGGCCTGTATCTGGCGTTACCATATCCATTGCTCTGACCATTCCATGGGAGCCATCTACCCAGATAATACATTCGTTTGTTGTTTCCGACTCTAATTCTGGATTAGAGCTGGACTCTGAATATATAGGACGGCGATCGCCTTCCCACACACTAGGAACTTGTTGTAATTTTTGTAACCTACGAATTGTTGAAGGATTGAGAGCTACCATAGACTAAGCCTGTGAAAGTGAAGCAACCAGTGGATCTTTTTTCCTTTGACCTTAAACCATATTTCGATCAATGTATTTTTACATACATTTTTCTGGAACGGCCTTGCTAGGATGAGGAGAATCGTCTCTTTGACTATCTGAAAGATTGCTAGGAGCAAGTGGGCGATATAATCATACAAAAGTTTTTAGACTTACCATATATTTATACCCATCTTTGAATGATTCTACCATTATTAAGGAGAGTCTTTAAACAACTATAGATAAATATAATCAGTATATGGGATGTTTCTTGGACTAAATATTTATTGCTCGTAATTATAATCAGAAGTCAGGTACAAAATTATTAGTTCTTGGTTTTAGGGTAAAGATAAAATAAAAGCAGAAAAATTATATTATTTTAAGTTATTGTTCTGTAAATCTCAGCTTTTAAACCACAAAATTCCTAATCTTGAACAAAAAATTTTGATTGATGATAATTATTTAAGGTAGTTATAAGTTCGATTTTCAGAAATATATATAAAATATATGTAAGTAGTTATAAATAACTATTAGACAGCTATAGCAGTATAAGGAGCTAGAAACAAATGACACAAGCTACTCAGTCTCAACAAAAAGGGATTATGATGAGCGAATCTGCTGTGAAGCAGGTTCTATCTCTGAGAGAAAAACAAGGAAAAGACCTTTGCCTGCGAGTAGGGGTACGTCAAGGTGGATGTTCTGGAATGTCTTATATGATGGATTTTGCCGATCCTAGCACAATTAGAGATGATGATGAAGTTTTTGATTATGATGGATTTAAAGTAGTTTGCGATCGTAAAAGTATCCTTTATCTCTATGGTTTAATGCTTGACTATAGTGACGCTTTGATTGGCGGTGGGTTCCAATTTACTAATCCTAATGCAACTCAAACCTGTGGTTGTGGTAATTCCTTTTCAGCTTAATATTAATTAAATTAAACTACATCTTTGAAAAACTAGAGAGATGTGGTATATTATCCATCTGGATTAGTAGGGGTACAGTATTTACTGTGCCCCTAAATATTGTTGTGTAAATTGATTTTCTTAGTGTCCAATCTTCAACTTGACTTTTTGTGATTAATTTTTTCAAGTAGAAAACCTGGAATATTATGACCAAGAAATAAGGTATCAAACCTTCCCTTGGAAAGGGATAAAAAGCAGAGCTTCCCCTAGGGTGGGATGGCAAGGAAACCTCACCATCCCTAGACCAAGAGAAAGGAAATTTCTGATTTTATTGCCTCCTAATTCAGTAGGAGATACTGATAACTGATAATTGATAACTAATAACTGAAATGACTCAAACACCCGAAGAATTATATAAAGAAGGATTAGAAAGATATAAAGCTGGAGAAGACCCAAAGAATTTAATTCCATTATTTAAAGAAATTACTAACCGCTCTCCTAAAAGTAGTAGTAGTTGGATTAGTTTATCGTGGTTATATCTATTAGAGCAAAAACCTAAATCAGCCCACAAAGCAGCTAAGACAGGAGTTAAACTTAATCCAGACGATCCACAGGGCAGAATTAATTTAGCTTTAGCAATGCTGGAAATAGGAGAAAAAGGTGTTAGACCTCATATAGATAGAGCACAGCAAATGATTATGGCTGACTCAGATTGGCTCGAAGAAATTAAAAATAATATTAAAGATGGTTTTGATAGAAGAGCTGAATGGCCTAGCCTTAGTAGAGTTAAAAGTTGGTTATTTGATGTTTAGACCAATTTTTTGGATAAATCAAATAATTGACAAATGTATAGTCGTTAAAAAACTTAATGATTCATATAAAAACTTTACGATAAACCAGAAAAAATCATGTTATGATTTTTAGAACTTCAGAGATTACTTAATCACCATCAAGTATAAAATCCCTAAGAGCTGAATGGCTCTACTAACTATCTAGATCATAATTGCTCAAAAACTTGAAAAATGCTAATTTGGCAGAAAATTTCAAGTTCAAACTCAAACAAGAAGATTGACTTAAAATATTAAGTATAAAACTTAAATTCTAAGTCAATCAATATTCTATAAAAGTCAGACTAACTAAGGAAAATTATTTGCACAATTCTAGGTGAAGATGAAGTGTATTGGTAATATTCTATGAAAACCGAAAAAAATTGCTCAAAGTCAAAAAAACTGACTAGGCAAGAACAAAAGTAGGTTAACTAAACACAAATCAGTCAAAAATGTTTTTTTAGGATGTGAGGTTGATATTAAAGTAAGCCTAGGGATGCTCAACCAGTTTTTTAGTAGTTAGTAAGCTGAGTTAGAAGACTAAACAGTCTCTTGTATAAATCTCGATTAAGAGAGTCAAACCTAATTTTAGATAATGCTAAGGAGTTGAAGTACAATGACATTTAATAACCAAGTTAATAACCTAGATGACGTTAATGTAAAGCCTGACACTCGTAACCATAAAGGATTTTTTGTTCAGGAAGGCGATTATAAACTGATGAGTATTGATGAGTCTGGTTGGGCTTTAATTTGTCTAGATGATGCAGTATGTCATTATGTAGATCCAGATAACTTGCAAGAAACAAAAGAATTAATCGAAGAATCGGCAACTGTTCAGAAATAAAAGTTTGAACTACCTATAGATTTATTGAAAAATGATTTGGGCAAGCTGCCGTCACAATTATGGCAGCTTGACTCTTTATTAACAAATTTGACAAATTTCAAGAAGCCAAAATATTTTTTAGAGCAGACTTAACAGTAGGATACTGATACTCAAAACCAGAAGCTTGAGTTTGTTTTGGTAAAACTTTTTGACCTTCCAATACAACTACAGCACCATCTCCCAATAACAATTCAATGGCAAAATCAGGCACGGGTAACCAAGAAGGTCGATTTAAAGCTGCTCCTAAATCTTGACAAAATTCTCCCATTCGTACAGGATTAGGAGAAGTAGCATTAAATATTCCTTGAATTTCTGGATGGCGTAGAGAATGCAAAATCAAACCAACTAGGTCATCAATGTGTACCCAAGAAAACCATTGCCTACCACTACCAATAGGCCCGCCAGCGAATAACTGGAAGGGAGTCAACATTTTCGAGACAGTACCCCCCGTACCTAATACAATACCAATCCGTAAAATAACCAACCTTACCCCTACATCTTTTACAGGTTGGGCTGCAGCTTCCCAAGCTCGACACACTTGAGCCAGAAAATCATTGCCACTATTGCTAGTTTCATCAAAAGTTGCCGTTTCACTCGTGCCATAATAACCAATAGCTGACCCACTAACCAATACCGATGGTTTAGAATTAGCTTGGGCGATCGCCTCAACCAATTTTTCAGTAGTTAGCTTGCGACTATCCATAATTTCTTGCTTCCGACTAGCATTCCAACGCTCATCAGCAATACCAGCACCTGCCAGATTAACTACACCGTCGCAGCCATCTATAGATTTTTGCCAAGCACCAGACTGTTTTGGCTCGTAGGCAACTATTTCTAAATTAGGATAAGCTGAGTCAGGAAAAATTCGTTTTGCTTTTTTTGTGTTGCGGGTTAAAACTAATATTTGTTCACCCTCCGAATGTAGACGCTCCACTAAGCGACTGCCAACAAACCCTGTTGCTCCTGTAATAGCTACTTTCATTGCTCAAAAATCTATTTACGATATTTTTATCTTTATATAGTAGGTTACAGCGCTTTTGAGATAGATGACTTCACGTCACAATCAAAACCTTGTAGGGACGTTCCATGGAACATCCCTACTGTGGTCTACCTAAAAAAACGCTGTAAAGGCCAGGGAAATCTAAGAAAAACCCAGATAATGCAGGGTTTCTATTTTTCAACCAAACCTACTAAGATGTCTAGACTAAAATTGTGGGTAAAACCTAACCCCCCAACCCCACAACTATCCCCCCTTACCCCACGAGTGAAAGCTATGCTTTATAAACATCTTTCTTAACATAAAACTTAGACATTAGAAAAAGGTTATGTTTATTACCATTCAATGGATATTTCGGGAGAGTAAACGTATTTAATTAGAGGCTAAACTCCCCCCACCTCCCCATCTCCCCACCTTTACAGGGGTAGGTTTTTAACAAAGGAGCGATCGCTCCCTTTAATTCAGTATAAAATTCTCAAAACAATGTACTTTTTTATACAATAAATACCTATAAACTCCCCCCTCCTCCTCCTCTTCCCCCTCTCCCCACACTTCTTTTAGATCAAAGGTAAAAAACCTACCCCTGTGAAGGGAATATTCTCCCCTCTCGGAGCAGGAGAGGGTTCGGGGAAGAGGTCTTCATTGACTCGCTCTTTACCCAGATTTGAAAGCTAGACACGCAAGTAATAGCGTGTCCAAACTAATATTGTGTAATACCTCTCGTCTCCTCTTTCCTTGCAGGAGAGGGCTTGGGGGAGAGGTCTTCATTGACTCGCTCTTTACCCACATTTGAAAGCTAGATGCGCTACTATCCAGTCTGCAAAATTAATTTAACATTTATCAGCAGAGAACAGGAAACAGAAAAAATAAATAGGTAGTAATAATGAAGATAGTTTTGCTCAAGTAGCAGGAAATTATTTCACATATATAGTTTGAAACTATTTGTGACATCTCTCAAGTGTATTGGTATTCTACCATTTTGAAAAAATAATGTTACGAATAATAAAGGCGATAAAAAGACTTTACAGGAGATATCCTTTTGACAAAAAAGGTGATTTCAGACCTAAAAAATGGTATTAAAACCATTCATTCTGACTCCTGTAGGGGCGAATGGCCATTCGCCCCTACGACTCCTGACTCCTAAAAAATCCCTTAGCTATTTGTAGCAAACATTTATTAAATTGGTATTACTTCATAAATACTAGGTAACAAAAAAAGATATATGAAAAAATCAAATTTTTTAATTGGTGGTGCAGCCCTCATTGCAGCAGGCAGTATTGCTACATATCTTTACTTTAAAAATATAGCAATCAAGGTGTCTAGTCCTCTCAACAGTGCTCAAGTTGTGCCAGAATCTGCAATTATGGCCACTTTTTTCCATCCTAATCAAGAAGCTATAACTAAATTACAACAATTTGGTACTCCTGAAGCAAGAAACTTGATTAGTCAGAGTTATGCAGAATTTCAGCAAGAAAATTTAGCTGAGACTAATATTGATTGGGAAAAAGACATTAAACCTTGGTTGGGAGGAGTAATGTTGGCTTTTGTACCTGGTGAGGAGGGGCAAGATAACGAACCTGTAAATCTTTTGATGGTAGTGGGAATTAAAAATAAATTAAATGCTTTGAGATTTGTTACTAAGTTGAAAGGGGAAGATGAGAGCAAGGTAATAAAGAGAGAATATCAGGGGGTGACTATTCGAGAAGTTACTGATGAGACTGGGAAAACTTTTAATTTAGCAATTTTGGGAGATTATTTGGCGATCGCTCCCATAGCAGCAGCAGTAGAAGATGCTATTGATACATTTCAGGGTAAGAGTATTTCTCTGAGTAAAAATGCTACTGAGACTTTACAGCAGAGTGCGGGAGTTGAGAATACTATTGCTAGTATTTTTATTCCTAACTATAGTCAGTTTATCACAGAATTTGCGGATGATTTGCCGGAGAATCAAAAGTTTTCTGCTGCTAGTTTGGAGCAGTTTGAGCAAATAAATTCTATGGTGATGGGAATAGGGGTTGATGATGCAGGTGTGAGGTTGCGAGCGGTGACTAAGTTGGTTTCTCCATTGCCTCCAGAGCAGACTCAACCTGTGTCGGGTGAGATTTTGCAACGGTTTCCGGTGGAGACAATGATGTTTATCAGTGGCATGGGTATTAGTCAAAGTTGGTCGCAGCTTGTGACTCAAGCGCAGGAAAATGAAGATTTACAAGATTATTTGGATATGGTGAGGAAGACTTTTGAGGAAGTAGGTTTGGATGTGGATCGAGAAGTGTTTAGTTGGATGGATGGAGAATTTGCTCTTGGTTTGATTGCATCAAATCAGGGAATATTAGCCACAACTGGAGTTGGTGGGGCAATGGTTTTCGAGACGAGCGATCGCTCTGCTGCTGAGGTAACATTGAAAAAGTTAAATCAAATGGCGATTAAAAATGGGGGTGTGGCGGTTAAGGAGAAACAGATGGGAGCGCAGTCGTTGACGGAATGGCAGATGGTTGGTATTGGTACATTTTTTGGATATGGCTGGTTGGATGATAATGCTTTGTTTGTGGGGGTAGGAAAACCGTTAATAGAGGTGATAATGAGTATTCCTGATGATGGTTTGATTGATAGTGAAGGTTTTGAGGCAATTTTGGGGTCTTTGCCCAAGTCGAATCAGGGTTATTTTTATTTGGATATGCAGCAGGCGATGGTTTGGGTGAATCGTTATCCGTTTGTAAATGTGGTGATACCATCGGAGGTAAAGACGATTTTAGATTCTATTCGAGGTATTGGGGTGACCGGGAGTTGGTCAGATGAGTTGACGAATGAGATGGAGATGTTGTTGGCTTTGTAGGAGGATATTTTTCGGGTGCGTAACGCTCGACTTTGTTCCGCTAACATACCCTACTAGACTAACTGTCACCTTTCAATATTGGATTGCCCATCGTATTCAACAATTAATAATTTTCATGTCGGCCACAGCCGAAACAATTAATTAAGACCAATTTGAAAAAAGAATGCTATCCCGATATCATGTCTGGATGAACAGTTATAAATAATTAGGGAGTTCTTAGAAGTTAGGAGGCGCTTAGGTGCGGAGTCAAGATAAATCAAGGATTTGAATAAAAAGTTTGCTATATATCCTTGTCATGAGAAGATGGGGAGATGGCAATCAAATATCGCATTATTATTGATAAATGGTATATCATATCATGTATCTTTGAATACCCACAATAAAAAATTGAGGGAACAGGGAACACTTAACTGGGAACAGGGAGAAATTTATCAGAGAAAAGATTTTTATTATGGCTAATTAATGAAACTTGATATCAGCCCATCATCCCTATTGTTGCTGTCTTTGGCACCACAGAATAAGGCTGCGTTGATCGCCTGAGGACCGTCTTGAGCCTGCGAAACGAAAAGCGTCTCCAAAATGTAGATTTTGCCGTCCAGGCAGATGGCGCTTAGGGTGGTTATTTTACTGCCCTGTTGTGGGATAATTGGGAGGATGGAACGTATCGAAAGCACCGAGGCAGGGTTACTAATGAGGGACTAAGTCACTGAGCATTATCAAAATCTCAACGACACAGATACAATCACGATAGACCCACTAATTGTTTCATATATAAACTATTGGTGATTATTTGTCAACTATCATCTCTAATTTTTAATCAAAAATAAACTGTTGACAATAAAAAAGGATGTGATAGTATTTTGAATAAAGGCAATAATTGCAAGCAACGAATTAATATATTATTTGATTGCAATAGCTTTCAAAGCAAATAACAGTTCTGATATTCAACTTCACTCACCATCATCTATTGTAGAAACAGGAATCAGATTTATGGAAACAAAAAAACGTTTTGCTTTCAGTTTTCTAATAACGTGGGTTTTTACCTGCTTCCTAGCAGTAATTATTGGACTGACCTCCAATGCTACTCCTGCTAAAGCAGATGTTATCTACCACGCTTTCGATGAGTGTTTTGCCAATGTCACAGCAGAACTGCCAGAAATTAAAGCAGCAGGATATAACTATATTCAAATTTCCCCTCCCAATCAAACACCCTCACGGGAAGATGATGCTTGCACTTCAGACAAATATTGGTACTTTCAGTATCAGCCATTTGATTATGTTCTGGAAGGAAATTTAGGAAATGAGCAAGATTTAAAGAATTTGATTGACGCAGCTCACGAACGAGGAATTAAAGTTATTGCTGATGTGGTCTTTAATCACATGGCTAATTATCGTTTTTACAAAGACGTTGCACCTTTCCCCGAAGCATATCCTCTCTACCCAAAAAAAGAATATTTCCACGAAGCAAAATGTATCGCCAACTATAATAATCCCTACGAAGTTGAAAATGATTGGTTATGTAGTCCCAATGACAGGGAAGGATTGCCAGATTTAAGGACTGACTTACCTTATGTGCAACAGAAACAGCATGAGTATATGCAAAAACTGATGGATATTGGAATTGATGGTTTCCGCTTTGATGCTGTCAAACACATTTCTGTTGAAGATTTGGAGAAGATCGTCGAAGTTATCCCTGAAGATAAGTTTTACTATGGTGAAGCTATCGGTCGCAACTATGACGAGAGCATGAAATATATTCCAGTGTTTCCCAAAGTAACGGATTTTCAACTGGTTAATACCTTGAAAAGTGCTTTTACTTACGGGGGAGACTTACGCTCTCTAGTTAATCCAGCAGATACTCAGCGTGCTGTACCTGGAGACAATGCGGTTACCTTTGCTCGTAACCACGACACTTGGGCAATAGGACAGTTTGATAATTGGAAATTTGACAAGAACGATTTAGTTTTAGCAACAGCTTACGTTTTAGGGAGACAAGAAGGAACGCCCTTGATTTTAACTTTTGATGCTTTTGAACCTACAATTGTTGCTGGCACAAAATTCCACGAACAAATGATGGGAGAATCTCAATACTATCGCAATGGTAACGAAATTGCTGACAGTGCAGACAACCCAAATTTACTCTTTATCGAGCGTGGAGATAAAGGTTTAACCATTATTAATAAAGCTGGTGAAACATTTGATGTCACTGCTGCTAAAATGCCCGGTTTAGGAGTAGGTTGTTACAATGAGCTACAGTACGACTTTGAAATGTGTGTAGACTACGGTGGTGACGGTCAGAAGTACATTAATAAATGGGGTTCCCCTAATCGCGGTGGAATTGAAATCGGTCCTCGTACGGCATTATTCTTTGTCAAAAATGAGGCTTAATTCTTCTATTTGATGACCAGACAAGATTAATATTGGTGAGGATAGCGATCGCCGGATAATGAATTTATTCATATTTGATGGCGATCGCTTCCTGCTTCGATCTTCTAAAAAGAAATGCTCTATAACTCATATTATGTTCGGTTCAAGAGTTATTAATTAAAGTTCGTAGTATAGCTCTCAGCCCTATCTACAGTTCGGGCTGAGAGCTATACTACAAACAAAAACTTTAGTTTCAAATTATTTGACATTTTAAAGTTTGAAACTATTTGTGACATCCTTACAGCGGTTTTCCTGCACGGTAGACCACAAGTAGGGACGTTCCATGGAACGTCCCTACTTAGTTTTGGTTGTGACAATGTGGTTTATCAATCAGGACTTACGCATAACCACCACATCTAGTAGCGCGTCCAGACTAAAATTGTGGGTAAAACCTAACCCCCCAACCCCCTTCCCTGCAAGGGAAGGGGGGAAGAACATTCCCCTCTCCTTGCAGGAGAGGGGTTAGGGGAGAGGTCTTCATTGACTCAAATTTACCCACATTTTCAAGCTAGACGAGCTAGTAGGGGCAAATGGCATTTGCCCTCTACGAATAGCGTATTTTCTAATAATTTGCGTAAGTCCTGTCAATTTCAAAAGCGCTTTCAATAATTAATAATTAATAATTAATAATTAATAATTAATTATTACCTCTCCTTGAAAACGGATAGGATTGACTAATCATGAAAATTTTTATTTATTATCCCCTATCCAAGGGGAGGCGCATACCCAAAATTTTTCGGTAAAGTAAATTGGTATAGCGCTACTTGAATCGGGAATAGGGAACACTTAACAGGGAACAGTTGACTATCAAAAGGTTTCAGGATTTAGAAATGTCCGCGCCCTATTTGCGTAGTGCTATATAAGTTTTGGTAAGTTTAGTATAACGGAAATTTAGGTTATGAGGAAATGATTGAGGCAGAATCTCCATGGGAAGACGAATAATATCAAATTTAGTAGAATCAGTATAAAAAAGCAGACAAACCGGGTTGGTATCAAATGCTCTAACCTTCTACAAACCCGGTTTGTTATAACGCTTCCATTGCCAGCGAATTTGATCTCAATTATCCCAAATTCTAATATTGCTGTTAAAATTCATAGATAGCCTATCTGGGTTTCATATCAAATCCGGTAGTATCGGTTAAAAAAGCAGAGAAACCGGGTTGGTATCAAATGTCCTATAATACTGACATCGACCTCTGACAAACCCGTTTTCTTATATAGCAGTCGAAGCAAAGGTTAGGACATCTCTAAATCCTGAAATCCTTTGACAGTTTACTATTCCCTATTCCCTATTCCCTAGCGCAGAGCGCTATAACACTCCGAAGCTAGCGAATTTGAGATCGCAACAGTTCGAGCAAAACCTGTCCTCAAAAAAATTAGGCGTTGCTGAAGACTGGGATGATTAAGGCTGACACACCGGACACGGGGATACGGGGATTATGTTCGATCCTTTCTAACAAAATCATCCCACAATTATGCAATGCCAACAACTCTAGTAATTAAAGACAAAAATGCTTTCAAACCAGGAAAATAATCAAGAAAAAATAGATATAAATCAACTCAATAATTTAAAAGATAATGAAGTAAATACGAACTTCATGTCAGATAAACAAACAATGGTCAAATCAAATTGGATGGGATTAATACTCTTGTCAACTGCCGTTTTGATTTTATCTTCGGCTTCAATTTTGATTCGACTTAGTGAAAACGAACTCGGCCCTTTTGCCACCATATTTAATCGTCTTTGGATTGCAATTGTTGCTTTAGTCGCTTGGAAAGGATTTACAAAAGCACGCTCCCAAATCATTTCCGGTGTTTCAATTCAACCCGAAATATATACCAAGAAAGATATATTTTTGAATGTAATGTCTGGTCTTCTAAGTGTACCTTGTGTATTATTATGGGCTTGATATTTAACAGAAACTAGCGTTACAAATTCTAACTTACTTCATAATTTAATGCCATTGTTTGTAGTTTTAAGTGGATGGTTATTTTTAGGAAAAATTTTTGATAATTACTTTTTAATAGGTTTATTTCTAGCATTGGGAGGAACAATTTCAATTAGCATAGAAGACTTCCAAATTTCTCCAGAGCATCTGATAGGGGATCTAGCTGCTCTACTTTCTGCTTGGTTTTATGCAGGTAATTATATGGTTGTTGAAAAGCTACGAGAAAAATTTTCCACAACTACAGTGATTCTTTGGGTTTGCAGTATAGAGCTATTAGTTGTTATTCCGGTAACTTGGCTAACTGAAGATCAACTGTTTCCTTCTTCATTCAACGGATGGTTAGTAGCTATTGCACTGGGTGTTTTATGTCAAGTTATTGGTCAAGGAATTATGGCTTATACCTTGAAGCAATTCTCATCAGGATTTGTTTCTCTTTTTATATTGCTTGAACCTATTTTTACAAGTTTTTTAGCCTGGATTATTTTTGCAGAACAATTAACTATTATGAATGGGCTAGCTTTCTTAGTTGTATTAACAGGAATTTACTTAGCTCAGTTGAGTCAAAGTGTAAACAAACAAATGTCTGAATCAGCATGAAATTATTGAACAAATAGGCATTGCTGAAATAAGGTATAAAATTCGTATTGAATAGTGATAATTAATTAAAGTTCGTAGTAGGGCTTTAGCCCGAAGTATAGATAGGGCTGAAGCCCTACTACAAACAAAGACTTTTTTATGACTAATTATCCGGACATGATATGACTCCTTTTCCCAAAACATATACCTTTGTAAAGATACCTAATAGGTTATATAAATTATACTCATCAGAAAAAAAGTTAGAATTTTCGTATATTCGTTTTTCTGAGATTATTGTATTATGGTAAAGACTGTTAGAAAGGCGTTGGTGAACCGAGCTATGAAATCTAAAGAGTGTGTTATGAGAAACTGGGTTTTTCGATACAGATGTGAATATGTACCCGCATCTAATACAAATCTGGTTTCTAGAATGCCAGAAAAATCATAGCCACGTATCACCAAAGCCGTTAGAAGATATTATTCGGACATGATATAACCGCCAGTCCATTAGACTGTCTACATCTAAACTTTTTGATTTATGCACAAACAAAAGTATCCTAGTCAAGTTCGTTCGATCCAAAAATTGAAACTTGCCTATTTCGGACGTGTTCTCTCTCATAGTCGTTTGGCAGAGGTATACAAACTCTGCTGCCATTCACAGGGAATTGACCTTGATTTTCAACAATTTGAAGTGGAACCGAGAGAATTAAAAGCAAAGATGTTAGCTCTAAAATCTCAATCAGGCACCCACATTTGCATCACCGTGCCTTATAAAGTTCAAGCCTTTGAATTGTGCGATGTTTTAACAGAGCGTGCCCGTAAAGCGGGTTCGGTTAATATTATTCGCAATGAACAGGGAATATTTTACGGTGATAATTCTGATGGAGAAGGTTTTATCAGAGATGTCAAAAGTAACCATAGACTATCATTTACAGATCGGAAATTATTGGTCCTAGGTGCAGGTGGCGTTTTGCGGGGTATGTTGATGGAGTTGATAAAGCAATCTCCCAAGAGTATCTTAATTTGTAATCGCTCTCAAAAGCGTCTTCAAGGGATTCAAGGAGATTTTCCTTTTGATATTATCAGCACTTGCACTTATGAAAGTATTCCTCAAGAACCTTTCGATTTTATTATTAATGCCACATCAGCAAGTATTCAGGGGCAAAACTTACCCTTAAATTCTGCTATCGTTGGACAAAATACTCACTGTCTGGAGTGCGCCTACAAAATTGCTGAACAGACTCTCTTTCAGAAATGGGTACTCGCTGCTGGTGCAAAATCATCAATTAATGGCTGGGGAATGCTCGTCGAACAGGCTGTAGTTGCCCTAGATTTCTTTTCTAATCTTTCTATCAGTTCTACTCCAATAGTGAGACATTATGAGTATCAAAAGTCCTAGTGATTCATGGCATCAACTTGCTGCTGAATACAATGTTTTTTTTATTGATTTATGGGGTGTGCTAATTGATGGCGAGCAATGCTTTCCTTATGCTGTAGAGTGTTTGACATTTTTAAATAATCAGGGAAAAGCAGTTGTCTTGATTAGCAACACACCAACAATTGGGGCAATCATGTCTGAGCAACTCTCATCTATGGGTATTAGCCGATCGCTTTATCAAGCTATTGTTACTTCTGGAGATACAACTCGATATCTGCTTTCTGCTGATACAGCACCTCACAAAACTATTGTTGGTTCCCGTTATTATTACATTGGAGAGACTCAACATGAGCAGTTATTGCAGGGTTTGCCCTATTCGCGAGTTAGCCAACCTGAGGAAGCAGAATTTATATTGCTAACGGCAACGGATTCTGCGTTTCAGTCTCCTCAAGATTTTCAAGTCTTTCTAGAAAAAAAAGTGACGATGCTGTGTGTGAATCCCGATTTACAGACTCTTTCACTGCAAGGAGAAAAGCAATTCTGCGCAGGTTCGGTTGCTCAAATATATGAAAAACTGGGTGGAGTGGCGATCTACATCGGCAAGCCTTTTCTAGATATATTTATCCTAGCTCATTCTTATGTTAACTTTGTAGATAAGGCAGGTATCGTTATGGTAGGCGATACGCTTCATACCGATATCAAAGGTGCCCTTGACTATGAGATTAGGGCAGCTTTAGTAAATAAAAAGTTGTCCTCATTTCAAGGTATTAAACCCGATTATGTATTTGTAAATTTTACTCAATAATCTGTATCTATGTTTAGCTTTGTTATCCCTTGCTACAACGGTAAGGCAGCTCTTAATAATACACTGCAATCCTTATTTTGGCAAGACAAATCTGTGCCATTCGAGGTAATCTTAGTAGATAATAATTCAAGTCTCGATAATCTTGATGAGCTTTATGAAGCTTACAAAGACAAGCTGAATCTCTACTTGCTCAAGCAGCCTAAGTTGAAAACAACCTACGCCCTGAGCAGAGCTAGGAATCTCGGCTTGAAACTCAGCCAATATCCTTGGATGATTACTCTAGACTCCGACATTATTTTACCTCCCCACTATCTAACAAACCTAAGTACATATATCAATATAAATGCTCAAGAGCGAAATATCTTGTTAACAGCAGAACGTATTTTTATCAGTCGTGCTGACATTGAACCACTGACATGGGACAAACTAACAGAGGCAGTTCCAATTGCTAGTTCTTCTAACTATAATCGCGTTGAAGATCGAAGACTTCCTTATCTCAAACAGTTAGCGACAACTCCTCATCCTTGGGCATTCTTTCATGGTTGTAATACCATTTTTCAAATAGAGAGTGCGATTGAAGCAGGTGGATTTGATGAAGAATATGATGGGCATTGGGGATATGAAGATATTGATTTTGCTTACCGCCTCATCACTCGAACCGACTGTCAACCCGTGTACTTACCCTCTATTTATTGCTATCACCAAGAAGAAGAACATTCTGCCCCAACTACTATTGATCGCTTCGATAAATCCAAAAATCCTAATTGGATACGCATCTGCGATCAGATTCCTGGTTTTAAAGAATTCAAGCGTCAACAATACAAATCTCTAACTTGTCAAGAACTCAAATTGGAGGTTGACTAATACCAATTTGAAAAAAGAATGTTACGAATGGTAAGGGTGAGAAAAGACTTTGTAGGATATGTCCCTTTGAGTAAAAAGCTCATTTATAAACTAATAAATGGTATTAAAGCTATTCATTCTGACTCCTGACTCCTAAAAAATTACCTAGTTATTTGTAGCAAATATTTATCAATTTGGTATGATTGATATGCTATACTTTCAAAGCAAAATGACTGTAACACGTAATCCAAATCTAGATATAACTACACTCTTCTGTCCTGAGCAGAAGGTGGAGAAAGATCCCAAAAATCCCCCGATTAGTCCTTGTCCAGATTGGTGGTGGACCGGGCAACGACCGATAGAAGTCATACGTGCCATGCCAATCCCAAATTTAGCCACCTGCACGCGCCGCGAAGTTCTGGACTACTTCGATAATGGCTGGCTGATGACCGAAGTTTTGTTGTCAGCGCTACAGGGAGAACGGGCATTCTTCGACCCACCCTACCACCAACTTCGTCATCCTCTAATCTTCTATCTATGCCATCCTGCGGTACTTTACATCAACAAACTGCGGCTAGCTGGACTCATCCATGAGTCAATTAATCCATACTTCGAGCAATTATTTGAAACTGGTGTTGACGAGATGTCCTGGGACGATATGTCCAAGAATGAAATGGATTGGCCGTCAGTCCGTGAAGTCGTTGAATACAGACGCAGTGCCTACAAAATTGTCCGAGAATTGATTGAAACCCTGCCCGCCCTCGAAGACGGCCATCCACCGATTGCGATGGAAAATCCTGCATGGGCACTATTCCTTGCCTTTGAACACGAACGCATCCACATCGAAACCTCCAGTGTCCTGTTGCGAGAGTTACCCCTGTCAGTTTTGCGTCGCCCAGAAGTATGGCCAAGCCTGCATCCTTCAGCATTTGCAGAGAGTCAGGCGGTGGAGAACAAGTTAATCAGCGTTTCCAGCAAAACTGTCTCCTTGGGTAAACCATGGCAAGAACCCTACTTTGGTTGGGACAACGAGTATGGTTCGCGGCAAGTAAGAGTTCGGAGTTTTCAAGCCAGTCAATACTTAGTCACCAATTATCAATTCTACGAGTTTGTTGTTGCTGGCGGATACCAGGAATCAAAATATTGGACAGAAGAGGGCTGGGCTTGGAAGCAAAATCGCAATATTAAATGGCCAACCTTCTGGGTGGCTGATGGACCAGCAGGACTGCACCAATACCGACTGCGGACAATATTTGAGGTGGTAGAGATGCCTTGGTCTTGGCCTGTCGCAGTCAATTGGTATGAAGCGAAAGCCTACTGTGCCTGGAAAACTGAGCAGGATAACAGCCCTACACCCTACAGACTCTTAACGGAAGCCGAACATCATTGCTTGGGCGAGGGCAACCAGCTAGTTAATTTGAATTTAACTTGGGGATCGGAAACCCCAGTGAATGCTTTCGTGCCTAACGAAGTTGGATTTTATGATGTCTTCGGCAATGTCTGGCATTGGTGTGAGGATGACTTTAATCCCTTAGAAGGATTCCGCGTCCACCGTATCTATGATGACTTTAGTACCCCTTGCTTCGATGGCGAACATAAGATGATTCTGGGCGGGTCTTTTATCAGTACGGGAGATGAAGCCACCCGGTGGGCAAGGTTTCACTTCCGGCCTCACTTCTTCCAACACGCTGGATTTAGGTTGGTGCGTTCTGATGATGGCGACGCTACCTGTGATGCGGTACTGATTTGTAGTAAAAACAGTGGGTTTAAAGCCTATGAAGGCGATCGAATTCTGGCAGAAAACCTGATGCTCCATTATGGGTTGGCTGATGAATTAATACCCTACAATTTCGGCCCAAAGGATGCGGTGGGATTTCCCCAACGCATTGCTAAACTAACTTTGGAGACAGCCGATCGCCTGGGAATTAAGAAGGAGCGGGCTTTGGATATTGGTTGCTCCGTTGGTGGTTCAACCTTTAAGCTGGCTAGGGGATTCGAGTCAGTGTTAGGGATCGACCTCAGTGCAACCTTTATTGAAGCTGCCCAAACCATCTGTCGCGAAGGCAGACTAGCTTATTGTCGTCGCGATGAAGGGGAAAACACCAGCCAAGCTGAAGTTTGCTTGCCAGAAGACCTGGATTGCCGTCGGGTGAATTTCCGTCGTGCCGATGCTTGTGCGTTGCCCCCCGAATTGGTTGGGTTCGATGTCGTGTTAGCTGCTAATATTATTTGTCGTCTAGCCAGTCCTAGAGCATTTCTCGGTCGGTTGTGCGGGGCACGAGGGCTAGTCAGGCCAGGTGGACTACTGGTACTAGCAACACCCTTCACTTGGGATGAGCGTTTTACTCCACGAGATGCTTGGCTGGGCGGGCATGATGGTGAGGATTCCTTTACTATATTACAAGCACAGCTAAACCAAGATTTTGAATTGCTGGAAACACAGGATATGGCCTTCCTAATTCGGGAACACGCTCGTAAGTTCCAGTATGTAGTTACTTTGGTCAGTTTATGGAAACGGCGTAGCGACTAAATATATATTATTGTTAATGTGCTTGTTATATAAAATCCGATTGAACAGTCGTCATTGCGACGATAGGAAGCAATCTCCGCGCATCCTTGAGATTGCTTCCTTCCACTCTGTTCCAGTCGCAATGACTTGAGTATAGTAATTATCCGGATTTGATATTATAGTAAAAAAAATTTAGAGGGTGTTAGAAAAATGAACAAATTCAAAAGTATAATCGACAGGGCTAGCAGTGAGGCAGATGAGGAACTTAAAACCCTACAAGAACTAGAAATCTTTGTTCTAGATAATTCTGTTCGTGAAACCACTGTAGGAACTGCTCGTGGTCATGTTCTAGAAGATAAAATAAATATCTTAAAAGCGATCGCTGAAACTGAACTAAATGAAGTGATTCTTGGCACTTATGGTTCTAACAGAAATGTTGACGATCAAATTCCCAAACATTGGATCGATCTAGGTGGAACCTTAGAGAATATGTGGGGATTTAGCGAAGCTTACAGTGCTTTAGATAAAGATGGAGTTCCCATTGATGAGCCAGCAGATGGATTGTTGGAAATGGTCAATGACCATAAGATGAGTAATGCGATTATCGAAATAGATTTATGTAGTCCTGCTATCAATTATCAGCAGTTCGATCTTAACCAATTTATTTTAAACCAAGTGGAGTGGGCGAATAAAAATTTGACTCCACGGGGCGAACAAAAACTTCCTCCACGTGTTCTGGTAAATTTGAGAGATTTCGCAAATTTTGCAACTGATACAGAGGGTTTAACCAGAGCGCTCCATCTCGTTGAAGCTTTGGGCAATCTGCCTAGCGATCGCCGTCCCTTTGGATTGATGATTGAGGAACCAACGGGTTTTTTGCTGCCAGAAACAGTAAGCAAACTGACTCGTATTATTCGTGAAACGATGATTTCGGCAAATTGGTCAAATGGTAAACTACTTGTCCATGTACATTGTGGTTTTGGTCTGGCAGAGTCAACCGTTTTAGAAGCATTGGCAAATGGTGCTGATGGAATATGGAGTGCTGTTTGCAAAGCTGGAGCAGCTTTAGGACATTCATGCTCAAGTATTACTTTAACAAATTTAGCCCGACTTGGCAATAAATTTGTAACTCGTACATACAACCTACCAGCCATTATTAAAGCTGCCCGCAAAGTACATACAATTACATCAAAAGAAGTTGTCCCTAGAGATCAGGAAGTTTATGGTAAGGAAGCTTTTGATCTAGTGTTCGGTGGATGGCATGGATTCATGGGAGATAAAATGAGCGCCGTTGCTAGCCTGATAGGTGTCAAGCAGACTGTAAGAATCAGTGATTTTGCTAATGCCGAAATGCTACGTCAAGCTATGGTTGAACGGTTTGGTGAACCTGAAAAAACCGGATGGGATGAAAACTTATGCAAAAAAATGGAAGAAAAAATTGATGAGCATTTAATTCTCGGACAAAGCTTTGACTACAATACTATTACTGGGTTAGCCCAATTATACGAATACAGCGGAGGATGTATTTCATCGTCTATGCTGAAAATTATCACCTTAGACAGCGATATTCCTGATGAACACCCACTGCTCGTTAGTCTGAAGCAACGATGGCAAAAGTTGTCAGAAAAAATTAATTCGCTATCTCATGAAAATATAGAAGAACTAACTTCAAAATCTAGCATATTCTGGCAAAACCCAGAAATTCCTGAAACGATGGCAGAGATACCCATCAATAATTTTCTTGATGATATTTTTACGGGTGTTCATGTCACAGAAAAACAAAGGGAGATGATTAGCAATTTGTTAGATGTTGACGGTAACGGTTATGTATCTTGGCAAGAGTTTTTATTTCGTTTGAAATGGGCTATACAACAGAATGGTGTACTTTTCTACCCAACACCGGAAGCATTAATTTTAGGAACTTTTGATTTCATCTTACAGCAGTTTTCATAAGGAGGTATTTAGTTAAGGAAAAATGTCCGCGTAAAAATCCTGAACTTTAGTCACCTAATATTTAATCTCTTTAAGAAAGTTTGAGGTAATAGGTTTAAGGTTTAATTGATAATTAAGATGGTAGGTGTTCAACAATTAATAATTAACAATTAATAATTAATAATTACCTCTTCTTATCAAGAAGAAGTAGGGGCTAAAAGGAATTTTTTTTCTTCTCTTGGTCAATTGGATATGGCGTACTTCGGGGCGGCTCTGTAAAGAGCGGGAGACCTTTCCCTCCGGGACGCTTCGCGTTAACGTAGTTGTGCGCTAGCAAACGCCATCCCATCCTACGGAATGCTCCGCATTCACGTCGGCGACAGCCGAAGTGCGTTTGCGTAGCATTCCGATAGGAAAGTTATGCGCCAGCTAAACGACAGCCTTTTCTCTATGAATGGAGAGGCTTTATACCTTAATTTTTCGGTAAGTGATACTAGATCCGGTTTAGAAAGAAGTTTTATTATAAAGGTAAGGCAGAAGGCAGAAGGGTTAGAGAAGAATTTGAAAAACCTGCTTTTGATAACCGGATTTGGTATGAGACAGAAATACCTGAATATTACCACCTAAAACACAAGAACTACAGGACTTACGCATGAGGTACGAAAAACTAGGATTTGAGATTGCTTCCCTATCGGTCGCAATGACGAAAATACTTTGTACTGCGTAAGTCCTAAACTATTTATCTTTTAGCAATAATCCAAACAGCATGAACAATTCCTGGAATATAACCCAGTAAAGTCAAAAGAATATTCAACCAAAATTGACCACCAAAACCTACTTGCAGAAATACGCCAAGTGGTGGTAAAAAAATTGCACAAATTAAACGAACAATATCCATTGTTAAACTCCTTAATAAAATGGTTCTTTGGTATACATTTTAGATATAGGGAAAATAAGAAAATGCTCTTCAGCTTTAACGTAAAGCCCCTATTTTTTTAAGCTTATCATCTAATTGTCTCAAAAACTGTAAATCTGTGCTATCGGATAAGTACGTTATAATAAAGTTTTTGTTTGTAGTTGGGCTTTAGCCCCTCCAATATTTATGCTCGGGCTAAAGCCCAACTACGAGCCTAATTATAAGTATTCTAGCAAACATGATATAACTTATTCATATTTGAGGCGATCGCCTGAAAAAAAACAAGGCTGAGGTAACTAAATTACCTCTATTTTAACTTCTGAAAAGCGCTGCAGATCAAAATTGCCAGAAGTCTCTAATAGTTGAGCGATCGCTTCTGTATCTGCTGTTGGTTTAATCAAGTTTCGGGGTTGAGCAGAGCTATCTTTCAGCAAAGGATAATAATTGGATACCTATTACTAATGCTTCTCGGTTCATGCACGGTAGCCCATTTTAGTTTATAACTGATCAAATATATTATAATACCAATTATATCTTAGGCTGCACAGAATTATCAAATTCACGATCGGGACTCTAGTTCCTTTGCGTTAATAAATGTTAAAAGATTGCCAATTTTCAGAATCGGTAAAAGCATGATTTATTTAGGAAATACTTTCGTGGCAAAAGCAACGCCGGATACTGCCTCACAATTCAAGCAGCCCTTGAACAGAACTTGTTCTGCCAGACCTATCCCAATACCTTCTATTTTAACTATGTTACTGAGCAGACCCGCCCTGGGGTTTTAACCAAATACGAAGTTCCCGAGGCGCTGATGAATCCATTTATGATTCCCCCTGCCATGTATCAGGGAAGCAAGGTGTTCGACAAACCCTTCTATGAGGGATTCAACTCATCAGACTGGTGGTCTAATGACGGCTTGGTTTCCGCCTACAGTCAAATGTATCCCCACATAAGCGGTAACCACTCAGTCGGTGGAACCATCGAAGAGCAGAAGGAACAGTTTACGCCGGGTAAGTGATTCTATCAGATGGTCAACAGCACCGATCACCTTGACATTGTGTTTATGCCAGATGCACTAAACATCAGGAAACAAATATCCTTCTACACTGAACTGTTCCAACGGCTTGCTTCCCTATGATACGGATTAGATGAGGAGATGGGGAGATGGGGACCCACCCCTAACCCCTCCCAGGAGGGGAGAAATATTTGGTAATGGTTGAAATGGAACATTACACAGAATGTTGTTAACGCAAAATCCCTCTTTTCTTCAATCCTTCATCTAATTGTCTCAAAAACTGTAAATCTGTCTCTGGTAAATACCCGCCACTATCCTTTTCTAAAAAACTAAACGCTTGCCTAAACTCATACCCACTTGCCTGAATAGGCGCATCAAAATGACAAGGAATAATCTGCCGAAAATTCCAACTTGCCACCTTCTCAACCCACTCCATCACCTGCTGTGGATCGCGATTTAAAATTAGAGTTTGCAATATAGGCGCTACTAACAACCGCCCATCCTGTCGTAACTGTGAAAAAGAACGCTGCCAGTCAGACTTCCACCGCCACGGTAAGAGACCAAAATATGCACGCTTCGAGCGATCGCTTGCTTTCCCCACATTCTTCAACACTTCCCCAGTAGGAACTACATCCAGAGCATCCACCTGAAAATACAATGCAAACAAACATATTTTTTGCCACCCTACACGTCTATTTGTCGGAGTATCTTCTACTACATCAAACACATCATCTTTAGCATGAAACAATAAAGGATAGGGATCTAAATGCAAAACCTCCGGCGGTTCCACAGGTACAGATAAAACAGTATCAACCGCCAGTAAAGTTTGGGATGGACTATGCCAGAATACTACTTCTGCAAAAGGTTTGAAACCAATATCAAGAGGTCCGAGAGTTGCGTAGTCAAATTCTGCTGCAAAAGGTGCATCTCCACTATTCACAGGGAGTAGGTAGGTACGGTTTCTTGGCAAACCCAACCAACTCAGGGGTAAATTTACAGGAAAACTCCATTGGTTGGGCGTGACAAAAACTTCCGCCGTGGGAAATTTTCTCGCAAAGGGTCCCACATATACTTTATGTTCTAAGCCAGAAATAGTTGGTAAAATAATGTAGCGAACTTCTCCATATTTTTCTACCAATTCATTGACAAGACGGACGCATTCCCGGGTTGGTGCTATTGGAGCGTAGACAAACAAACCGCCTCCGAGCATTCTGACTACTGTCATCCTAATTGGCACAGTGACATAAAAGATGCCCTGAAGTTGGTCAAAAGTCCAGATTGTATCTTTAACTATTTCTTTTCTTAATGTCCGCCGCTGCCCATAGGGATATAAGGGTAAAATTGGCCATAGTGGCCATGACCAATCCCTAGAGTTAGAATTTTGTTGTTGTTTTTGTTTCCCTGAAAGCACCATTAATGCAGTTATTGACTACAATTACTAATTTATCAGGACTTACCGAATAATTAATAATTAATTATTAATTATTAAATACCTTGGTTTAAAGCCTCCCCTTTTTCAGGGAAAAAAATTAAAATTTTTCCAAATAGTATCAATCTTCTCCCTTTTAGGGAGAGGTAATTATTAATTGTTAATTGTTAATTGTTAATTGCTGAAGCACCCAAACAAGAAATCGGGTTTACTGCCCTGATTATTGTTGCGAGTTTAAGAGGATGTTTGAAAAGTATGAATTTTGATTGATATCCCCCCTAGCCCCCTTTTTCAAGGGGGGAAATACAACAGAAAGTCCCCCTTAATAAGGGAGATTTAGGGGGATCGATGACTTCTAAAACAACCTCTAACTTCTAACTTCTGACTTCACATTGGCAATTCCACTGTAAAAGTTGTCCAACCATTACTGCTAGTGACAAGTATATTGCCATGCAACTGTGCTACTAATTCTTTGAGTAGAGCTAAACCTAACCCAGTACCTCCTTGTTTCCAAGGATCGGCATTAGGCACTCGATAAAATTTAGTGAATATTTTAGGTAACTCAGATTCAGAAATTTCTGATGGATTACTAACTATAAATTTGATGGGAGCAGGCGTTTCTGAGGTGCTTTTTTTGCTGTTTTTTTTCTGGTTACATTCAATTGAAAATTTGATGTCTCTACCATCTTCAGTATACTTGCAAGCATTATTCAGGAGTTCTGCTAAAATCCTGCCTAAACTATTATGATTAGAACGGATCTTAGGTAGTTGTTTAGAATATTTAATCTTGAGAGTTTGTTGGCGTTCTTTCACCCGCGATTTAAAAGGTTCCATGATAGTAGGAAGCCAAGTTGTTAAATCTATTATATCTAAAGCAATAGATTCTGTACCTGCTTCTAGGCGCTGTAAATCTAATAAATCAGTAATTAATTCAATTTCTCTTTTGCACTCTGTATCTAAAATATTCAAATATTTTTGACCCTTTTCTGAGACAGGAAATACTTTCAACATATGAATAGCCATTTTCATATTTGATAGAGGTGTTCTTAATTCATGGGAAACAGTGCTTAAAAAATCATCTTTGAGAATATTAAGTTGCTCCAATTCTTTGACTTTTTGTTCCAATTCCGCAGTGCGTTCTTTTACCTGTCTTTCTAAGTCTGTGTTGAGAGTTTGTACTTGTTGATAAAGTTGAGCTTGCTGGATAGCGATCGCTAACTGGGTTGCTAATTGTTGCAATAAATCAATTTCAGATGGTTGCCACTCTCGAATGCCTGAGTATTCTTGGGTACACATAATTCCCCATAATTGCCCATCTTGAGAAATAGGTACTATCAAGAAAGCTTTTACCTGCTTTTGCTGGAAACTCGTAATTTGTTCTATAGCTAAATCTGTTTGCTCAATATCCGCAACTGCCTGAATCTTATTTTTCTTGATTTTTAAACTTGACATTAAGCATTCAGATGAACTTCGATCGCCCATCCAAGAATTGCAATTACGATCTACTGACTCAGCTACTATCTTCGTTACTTTTGCCGATTTTACTTGAAATAAAACTACTCGATCGGCTTTCAGAAATTGTTGCACTTCTGTAACTGCTGCATTGATTATTTCATCTAGATTTAAGGATTGATGAATCCTTAGAGCAATTTTGGCCAGGAGGCGATCGCGCTCTAACTGTTCCTGTATTTCTGCTGTTCGTGCCTGCACTTCTTTTTCTAGTTCTGTGTTCCGATTATGTAACAGATTAAATTTTTCTGCTTGCAGTTGATTAACGTCTTTTCGTAATTCTCTGACTAACCCAAACATTACTGTGGGGTCTAAAACTTGTAGTAAGCTTGTCTGATTCACTGTTCCCAGCAACTCTCCTTGTTTGCTACATACTATCAATATTTGCACTTGTTCCTGCAACATTTTTTTATGAGCATTCCATAAAGAATCAGTTGGTTGCAGAAAATTCATTTGAGTTTTCATTACCTTCTTTACAGGTATTTTTCCCAAATCCATATCAAGAAAATATGCTTGTGCAATATCATCATTAGCAATTATACCGAGCGGTTTTTCTATACTTTGTGTTTGCACTTTTTTCTTCTGTGTAATAATCACACTATTCACTTTGTTTTCTGCCATCATTTGACTAACCTTCAACAATGATGCTGTTCCTGGGATTGTAACTGTAACACTGTCATTTTTTACTTCATTTACTCGTCTTAATCTCAGAATATTAGAAGGTTGCAGGACTTGACGAATTTTTTCTGGTGTCACAACACCAACTATTTCACCTTTACTATCTAGCACTGGTAGATGACTAACTTTATGTTTCCGGAATAGAGACAAAGCTGTAAATAGATCTTGATCGTCTGATTCTTTTAGAGTAATAACACTAGATGTCATTACCTCGCTAATATGCACATCTTCTGATAAATTTTGTAGATTATTAAATTGATCGGTGGCAATTAATTTGACAATATCGCTGGCAGTAAATATGCCTAATAAAGAAGATTGTGAATTATACTTTTGTTCTTGGTCAACAGGTATATTTTTTACGACTAAAACACTTGTTGCTTTTTCCTGGTTTGATAATATTGATGGATCGAGCTGCTCATTTTCAGATGTATTCAAATTGGGCAAAGCACAACTATTATGTAACTTGCTCATTAGTTTGAGTACATCTACCAGAGGAGTTTCTGGAGTTACTGTTAAGGGATGACGGTCAATAGCTTGTTGTAGGGGTGATGAATACATACTAGATTGAGCAACCATAATCATATTTCCTGATTTTATTAGGTAAGAGTAATTTAAAATATGATCTATATTTTTTAGGCAAATTCACAGCTTCTTTTCTTTGCTAGTTCTATGACAATGGTAATTATTACCTAAAAATATAGTCTAAAGTTTATCACAAAATTAATTTTTTATCAATATTTGCAAGTGATAAAATTATATATTGTATTGTTAAATAAAAACACCATTATCAAAAAAGTCTATGAACTTAGGAATTAAATTAAGATACAAGTATCTTCATTATTTTACATTAGCCATACTCCTGCTCATAACTGCCTGTGGGGGTGGAGAGAAAAAAACAGAACCTCTTGAGACTCCCTCAGCAGCAACTCCAGAAGAAGAACAGACAAAAAGCTATGTTCTAGTTGATGGTTCAAGTACCATTTTTCCCATCTCCAACACAATGGCTCAAAATTTTATGCAGGATAATCCTGATATTCAGATAATTGTGGGAATATCTAGTTCTGGTTCTGGACTGAAAAAGTTCTGTATTGGGGACACAGATATATCAAATGCTTCTCGTCCCATTAAAAAGTCTGAGATCGATCTGTGTCGGGCAAACGGAATAGAGTTCGTTGAAATTCCTATTGCCTTTGATGCTATTTCTATTATTGCTAACCAGTACAATGACTGGTCAGACTGTCTAACTCTAGAAGAATTAAAAAAAATTTGGCAGCCTGATGATACGGAGAAAGTTACCAACTGGAAACAAATTCGTGAGGAATTTCCTGAAGAACCCCTGGGTCTTTATGCTCCTGACACTGACTCTGGTACTTATGATTACTTTACTGATGCTGTAATTGGAGCAGCAGGTAAAAGCCGAAAGGACTTCCAGGCTAGCGAAAATGATAATATCATTATTCAGGGCATCGACTCTGATTGGGGTAGTTTGGGTTTCCTCGGTCTTGCCTACTATGAAAACAATAAAGATATTTTGAAATTGATTGCTATTGACAATGGTAATGGTCAATGTGTGGAACCAAGTCAGGAGGCGATCGCCAATGGTACTTATACTCCCCTATCTCGTCCATTACTTTTATATATCAATAAAAATTCTCTAGAAAAAATGCCTCTTGTTAAAGCTTTTGTTGATTACCAAATAGATGTTACTAACAAAGAGGTAATTTCTGAAGTGGGTTATGTCCCTATATCAGGAATTATACAAGTCAAACTAAAGGAGCGTCTTAAGAAACTCACTACTGGCTCAGTTTTTGAAGGAGAATCTGCTGTTGGTGTTAAGCTTATTGATAAATATTTGTCCGAAAAAGAAAGAAAGAAGATGGGTGGTAGTTAAAGCAAGTCAAAAATCAAAAATACGATATTATTTATGAATCAAGTGGCTTGCAAGACCGAAAACGTTTTTCTCTATTGATGATTCTACGCTAATAGAGACAACTTAGATTGGTATGGGTTGCTATCACGCGCTCCAGAGGTCTGACTCTCCCGTAGCTTTTCCTTCGGAATGCTACGCAAACGGCTCTCCCCCAGATTCCGTTAGCGTTAGCGTAGCTCCTCTGTAAGAGGCAGCTCCTCCGTTAGCGCAGCTCCTCCGCAGGAGGCAGGAGGCGTCCCCCTTGGTACAGTTGACTATTGCTCCTAACATTTCTAAGCCTTTAGCTAGAATGTTCCTTGCTGCATTATGGTCTCTATCAGCAATATAACCGCAGTGTGGACATTTGTGAGTTCTAACAGACAATGATTTCTTAACTGTTTGACCACAATTTGAATATTCTTGAGATGTGAAATGGGGAGGTACTGCTACACAAACAATTCCGTGCAACTTAGCATAATATTCAAGCCAAATTGTGAATTGATACCAACTTACATTAGATATTGATTTGGATAAATGGTGATTTTTAACTAGATTAGCAATCTTCAAATCTGCCTTCGGCGGGCCGCTCCGCGTCTTGGATTAACGCCCTTGCAGTATTTAGCGCGTGGTCTTTACGTTGTCTACTGATTTTCAGGTGCTGCCTAGCTAATTGAATTCTTGCTTTGTGGTAAGGGGAGCGGTCGGATTGGCGACGTATATTTGATTGCAGTTTTTTACCTTTTTCATGGCGACGTGATACTCTCCGTTGTAGCTTTTTAATATCATGTCTCTTTGAATAACCACAATAAAAATTTAGGGATTAGGGAGTAGGGAGTAGGGAGTAGGGGAAAATTTAAAAAATATTCTCGCGCGAGAGAAAAGAACGTTTTTATTACGGCTAATTAATGAGACTTGATATAACCCACATTCCGCACGTCAAATTATAACATTAAAAGTAGTATTAAAATCGGTAGCTTGCTAGGTATTTATACTATGTAAATCATCTTCATTGACCTTTCTCAAGAGTCAAATTCTGAGGAGATATTAAGTATAAATGCTTACTTAATTGTTGATTTATTAAGTTACCACTATGATTTATTCCTAAATTCTGACTCCTAACTCCTAACTCCTGACTCTTGTAAAATCATACTTTTATTCACCAACGCCGAAAAAACTAATATTTATTCCTTCACTTCCAGAATTTTTGTTTCAAAATATTAAGTAAAGATGAGTTGAGAGTATTGTCCATGTTTCCATTCTTTACTAAGTCCTGCTGTGGTTGGGACTTTTTTCAACCAGAATCTCGTAAGGCCCACCAGGAGAATAAACTCAAATTCCTCAAGTGGATGCGAGATGACCTAGAAACCAGATTGGCTGGACTTAATGCGGCCATTCAGACTATAGAACGGCAAATAAATCAAGATCAAGATCCAGCTTCCTAAGCTATCTTGAGTAGACTATTTTTAGTTCTTGCATTTTAACTACAGTTATATGTTTTTCTGGGGCGTAATATTTTGCGCCCCTTTTTATCAGTTATCAGTTAGAGGCACGGCAGTGGGAGCATCTTGCTCCCGTGCTAGGCATTCATTGTTCCTACCTACATTCCGCACTTCAAAACGTAGCATAAAAAATAAGGAATCAGGAGTTGTAGGGGCGAATGGCCATTCACCCCTACAGGAGTTAGGAGTAAATAATTAAGCATAAATACTTAATATTTTTCTGAGAATTTGACTCAGGAGAAAGGTGAATAAATAGGAGCTATATAGTATAAATACTTAGCCAGTTACCGATTTTTATACTACTCTTAATGTTACAACTTGAGGTGCGGAATGTGAGTTCCTATATACCATTACTATATAGGACTACCGACTTTTAACTTCCGTGAAACTGTATTAGCAAACTATGATCGAAGCTATTCATCAAATACCTACTTTCCAAGCTTTGGCCCTCCAAGTCAAAGCTGAGGCAGTAAATAAGGCCAATGACCGCTTAGAAGCGCGATCGCTCATCGAAGAAAGTATTAACCGCATCGCCCAACAAATAGCGGCCAGTAAAGCATTTATTGGCCCAAACTGTAAATTGGTCTTGTTACCAGAATATTTCCTCACAAGTTTCCCGATGGCGGAGTCTTTGACAATTTGGGCAGAAAAAGCTTGTTTAGAAATGACAGACCCCATCTACGATCGCCTGGGAGAAATTGCCCAAAAAAATGCTATTTTTCTGGCTGGCAATGCTTACGAACTTGACCCCAACTTTCCGGAACTATATTTTCAAAACTGCTTTGTTTTTGACCCCAATGGCAATATGGTATTGCGCTACCGCCGTCTCAACTCCATGTTTGCTCCTACCCCCCATGATGTTTGGGATAAATATCTTGACTGTTACGGTTTAGAGGGTGTGTTTCCTGTGGCCAAAACAGCGATCGGCAATATTGCTGCTGTCGCCTCTGATGAAATTTTATTCCCAGAAGTGACGCGATGTTTGGCGATGCGGGGGGCAGAAATTTTACTCCATCCTACTTCCGAAATTTATGGGCAAGCGCGATCGCCTAAAGAAGCAGCAAAAGTTTCCCGTGCTGTGGAAAATACAATGTATGTTGTCTCTGCTAATACTGCTGGTATTGCCAATACTCCTATTGCTGAAGCTTCGGTTGATGGAGGTTCCAAAATTCTCGACTATCGAGGTTTAATTTTAGCAGAAACTGGGCAAGGAGAAAGTATGGCAGCTTATGCAGAAATTGATATTACTGCTCTGCGCAACTATCGCCGTCAAGTGGGAATGAAAAATTTGTTAGCAAGACAACGGTGGGATGCTTACGCAGAAAGTTATCGTCAGTTTCATGGTTATCCTGGTAATACTATGAATAGTGGAGTTGTGGAACGAAAACATTTTATTGAAACTCAAGTTGCAACTATTGAAGAGTTGGCAAAACAAGATATTATCTAATAGATATCTCCGAAAAAGATATAGACTTTTTACATATAGTAGGCAACAGGGAACACTTAACTGGGAACAGGCAAGATTATTTTTACGAAAAAGTTACGGAAAATGATTTTGTGAGAAACTTTTACTTCTATTACTTATGTTAAATATAAGGGCAAGTTTATTTTCTGGATATGTCTAATACCATTTCTGGTAGTCCTGCATGGTAATGGTGAGGATATATATTTTTTAATTTCTCCCCATCTCCCTATCTCTCTATCTCCCCATTTCCCCACACTCCCGGTGCTTCCTTTACCATTACTATGCACCACCACCCCATTTCTCAGAGACTGTTTGTCAAGGAAATATAAAGAGGAGATAGGGAACAGGGAATAGGAAACAGGAAGGAAGAAATAAAGACAACTAATTTGTCAGTTAAAAATCTAGGAATATATGTACCTTTCCACCTCTGGCATTTACCAAATTTTAATCTCTTGAAGTACTACCGCTTTTAGATTTTAGCCACTATTTGCTCTCTTATATCATGTTCGGTTGAATACTTATAAATCATTAGACCTCTCCAGAAAAGAGGGAACAGGGAACACTTAACAGGGAACACTTAACCCACCCCTAACCCCTCCCAGGAGGGGAGTAATTGATAATTTATCGATAAGAATTGATTCTATTTTTAATTTTTGGAGATGTCTATTAGGAAGAAGTCAGTAATCAGTAGTCAGGAGGCAAAGACTAAATTTAGAAGGAAGAAGGTTTATTATAACTAATTATCCGAACATGGTATTAATACTTAATTTTACAAACAGTCTCTCAAAAACTTTTCTACATTTTATTGAGCGGGGGAGTAGGGGAGTAGGTAGGGACGTTGCATGCAACGTCCGTACGCAGAAGTAAATAGAAGACGGGATTAATATTAACTTGCTAATTATTAGCAAAAAAATTGTTCAGTTCGTGCTAATTATTTAATAACTGAAGTATTATTCAAGTATAGCATTAATGTATGGGAATTGGTATAATATGTAAGCATTCAGTCTTCAACTAGCCTCTTTTAGAGGAACTGCGTTAACAGCTATTGCTTTTATGGACTTCCAAATAAAAAATTATTCTATATAACATTACCAAATAAAATTTTCATCTCAAAATCCTGGCAAATTAATCATAATTTTGTTCCTGATGCTACTAAAGCAGACATAGGTAAAAGCAATTTATTTTTATTAAAATAAGGTTGTGATGTTTGACGAATAGCAGCCCTAATATCTGCAAGATTTTCCTCAGTTTGATTGCGAAGCAAACCACCTGTTCTTGCCGTGCCTTGATAAAAAGCATCAAGCAATTCATCAGCATTTGTTAATTCCCAAATCAAAGAAAATTTACTTACTAAAGGATGAGAAAAACCTGCATTTTGTAATGCATAAATACAGTTTTGTTCTTCACTAAAATAAAAGAATGGAGGTCCTTCAGGAAGATCTACTTCTAAATTACCATAAGCTTGAATTGCTTCATAAACTAGCTTCATTCCAATACATTTATCCATTACATCCCAGACAGTAAAAGAAAATTTTCCTGGATGACCTAGCACTCGAAATGCTTCATTAATTGCTTTTTGAGGTTCAGCCAAATGTAAAATGCCAAAATTCATCACAACAGCATCAAACTCTTCATTTTTAAAAGGTAAATATTCGGCTTCTCCTTGAATAAATTCTAGCTCAGGATTAAGTTGTTTAGCCTTCTTTAACATAGCATCAGAAAAATCTAATCCGATCGCCTGACATTCACGTTTAGCAGCATCCGCAGCTACATAACCAGGTCCAGTAGCAATATCGAGTATTTTAGTTCCTGTTTGAGGGTTCACAGTATTTAGAAGTGGTTCAATCATTTGATTAGTTAGAGAACCAAAAGAATTATCATATTGGTCTACAGATTGTTGCCACGCATTATACTCAAAGTCTCTAAATTCTTTGGCTAAATTAGTCATTTATTTTATCTTATTTCGACAGTTGTTTTTATTCTATCATACTACAGTAAAGGGAATAGGGAATAGGGAATAGGGAATAGGGAACAGGGAGAAGAGTAGGGACGAATCATAGTTAGTCTCAATTCAAAAGAAATTTAATTATTAATTATTAGTTATTCAACTATACTATAATACTAATTTGGTAGATACTTGCTGAAAACTGATAATTGAAATGGCATACCCTATTTCTAATAACCATAGTTTTTTCATTAATTGATAATGGATAATTACCTCTTTAACAATTGATAATTAACAATAGATAATGGATAATTTTTATAATAGACATCTCCAAAAATAAAAAATAAAATCAATTCTTATCCATAAATTATCAGTTATTTCTTCCTGTTCCCTGTTCCCTGTTCCCTCTTTTCTGGAGATGTCTAATGGATAATTATTGAGAGTTGAAAAATTTTGTACTATTGAAAAACTTTCACCTTTTTTATATATAAAAGAAATATAGCAATCCGCGCATAGGTTGCGGGTAATCAAAAAGTAGATAAAAAAACGAAACTTCCACCTGTTCCCTGTTCCCAGTTAAGTGTTCCCTAAAAGCGGTAAGATTTTTATACACAAATATACAGGGGATTGCTATAGTTTCCTTTTTGTCCAAAGTTTAGCAAAGTAATTAATTATCAATTAAAAAGGAGAGGCTTTAAACCTAGATTCGATTAATTATCAATTATTAATTATCCATTGGTAAGATTATTTGATGCAATTGGTATAATATTCTCCTAACTCCTAAAATTTACTAAATCAAAAAAAAGAAGCATAGTTTATGGTTAATCAAGTTCAAGTGCGCAACCCACATACAGGAAAAATAGATTATTTTATTACTCCTCCCACAGCAACAGAAATTGGGGCTAAATGTGTCAGTTTACGCACAGCACAAATTGAGTGGCAACAGTTAGGAATAGAAAAACGAATTGAGAAAATCCAACAGTGGAAAAAAGCTATTTTGTCTGACAAAGAAAAGTTAACAAAAGCATTAGTAAATGATACAGGTAGACTGAGAGAATCAAGAATAGAAATTGACTCTGTAATTAATAGTATAGATAGATGGTGCAATTTAGTGCCGGAACTCTTAGCAACTGGGGAAACAAAAACTACAAAAATTCCATTTATTCAACTTAAAAATCAGTTAGTACCTTATCAGTTAGTTGGTATTATTAGCCCCTGGAATTTCCCTCTATTGTTATCTTTAATAGATGCAATTCCAGCTCTACTTGCTGGTTGTGCTGTTATAGTTAAACCCAGTGAAATTACTCCTAGATTTATTGAACCTTTATTAGAAACTATAGTTACTGTTCCATTGTTACAGGATATTTTTACTTATATTGAAGGGGCTGGAGAAACTGGTGCAAATTTAATAGAATATGTAGACTTTATTTGTTTTACTGGTAGTGTTACCACAGGTAAAAAAGTTGCCGAAGCAGCAGCAAAAAAATTTATTCCAGCTTGTTTAGAATTGGGAGGAAAAGATCCAGCAATAGTTCTTGATTCAGCAGATTTAGAGTTAGCAACATCGGCACTTTTATGGGCTTCAGTTGTTAATGCAGGGCAGTCATGTTTATCTATTGAACGTATTTATGTAGCCGAGTCAATTTTGACAGAATTTATTACTAAACTTACTGAAAAAGCTAAAAGTCTGAAGTTAAATTATCCTCATATTGAATCTGGAGAAATCGGACCAATTATTTCAGATAGACAGGCAGATATTATTACCGAACATTTAGAGGATGCAGTGAGTAAAGGTGCAGTTATTCATTGCGGAGGAAATGTGGAAAAATTAGACGGTGGTTTCTGGTGTTTACCTACGGTTTTAACTCAGGTAAATCATAGTATGAAAATAATGACTGAGGAAACTTTTGGACCGATAATACCAGTAATGTCTTTTGCTACTGTAGAAGAAGCAGTTAGATTAGCAAATGATACAATTTATGGTTTAACTGCTGCTGTATTTACAGGTTCTGAAACTGAAGCTTTAGCAGTTGTTAGTCAGATAAATGCTGGTGGAATTAGTATTAATGATGCAGGTTTAACAGCGTTAATAAATGAAGGAGAAAAAAATTCTTTTAAGTTTTCTGGTTTAGGTAATTCTCGGATGGGTGCTGATGGCATGAAAAGATTTCTACGGAAAAAAGCGATTTTAAGTAAAGTAAATTCTGTTCCTAATCCTTGGTGGTTTGATTAATACCAAGGGTGATATAATGATAGATAAAAATTTTTTTTCCGCAACATTGTCATTCTCAATATTAGAGACTTCCAAATAAAAAATTACCCATTCTGATGAAAGTAAGGTAGTAGGGAGTAGGGAGTAGGGAAGAAATTGAAAAAGTCAGGGAGTGGGAACTAACAAGTTAACTATAGGAGTACAAAAATTGGGATAATTTATTTTTTGCTATTCCCTTAAAATTCAAAAAAATTATTAACTATTCAAAAATTACTGATGTTGTAGAAAACATTGTTGGTTATTCTAATGGTTATCCTTTTTTGTAGTATTAGTATTAAATATGGTAATGGTCAAGGAATTAGTTTCAATAAATTTTTACCGAATAATTAATAATTAATAATTAATAATTAAATAATTCACGCCTTGAAGCCTCCCCTTAGATAGGGGAAAAAGCGGTCGTTTGCGGAGCATGATCTTAGGATGGGATGGCGAGGAGACCTCGCCATCCCATCGACCAAGAGAAAAGAAAATATTCCTTATATTCAATCCTCTCGGTTTTAACCAGAGGTAATTATCAATTATCCATTATCAATTAATGAAAGGTGGCACTAAATTACAGTTTCTCCAGCATTTGCTATGTCCAACGTGCAAGAAAATGCACGTCCACTCACAGGAACAAGGTTTTTTGTGATGACTTATGCACATTATCCCACTTCGCCAAAATTTAGGAGATGATTAAAACATAGAGATTAGCAATTAAGGAGTACCTCAAAAAAAGTATCAATAATTTCTACTTTTATTTATTTATGTGTTTGTGTGTGTTTCATTACGTTGTAGCCCCTAAGTCTATAGGGGCTATTTTTTTTGTATAGCGCGTAGTGCTAGGGAATAGGGAATAGGGAATAGGGAATAGTGAACTGTTAAAAAGGGTTTCAGGATTTAGAAATGTCCTAACCTTAATGCGTAGCGCTATAGATACCCCCTAATATCATGTGCGGAAATCTTGTTTCTTTAATTATCAATTATCCATTATTAATTATCAATTATCCAACCAAGCTTTCATTTTTCCTGGATTTAATAAACCATAAGGGTCTACTTTTTGCTTAAATTCTAACTGTTCAAAATCTGTGGTTTTCATTCCCCCATCTTCCAAAACATAGGTATGAGGATTAAAAATAATTACCCCATTTTTTTCGTGATATTCAATAATTTCATTCAGTCGTTCTTCTGAATTATAACGTACAATTTGTAATCCAACTGGTGTAGTTTTACCATCCATTCGCACAAACTCTAAGTGCATAATTACTTCATCACCAAAATGTCGATACATTTTTTCTACAAGTGCTAGATTTTTATCAGTTGGAAAACCACTTTGTAAATATGTCAAACCTAAATCTACACTCCGCGCGTGTAATGTCGTATGGTTCCAAGTAAACTCATATATTGGCGTACCCTTACTTGCCTCTTGAGCAGTTTTTTCATAACAAATTTCGCTCTTAAATTCTTTAAGCAAATCTTGCAAAGATTCTAAACTATATTCAGATATCATCAAAAAAGCACAATGTTTTCCTTCAGGAATTGAATTTTTTAAACCAGCAAAAAAACTAGGTATCGGCCAAGCAAAAATTGTAATTAATTTTTTGACAATTCCATCACTATCTCCTAAAGCTTGAGCGAATTTTGCACAGGTTATAAAATCATCAAAAGTTACTATTAATTCTGCCCAAGGATAAATAGGAGCTAGAGGTATTTCTAATTGAGTAATAATTCCATTTGTTCCATAAGCATGATTAACTTTTTGTACATCATCACCCCGCAATTCTATAACTCTTGGTTCGTCTTCCATAGTCACGACTCGGACAGCAGAAACATTACCTCTATCTCTCAATCCACCATAATTAATTGAACCAATTCCACTACTACCACCGCCGATAAATCCGCCAATTGTAGCAGTACGATAAGTTGAAGGAAACATTCTAATTTCCCAACCAATTTCTCTAGCTTTTTTATCTAATGCCATTAATTTTATTCCTGGTTCGACACAAGACAAACCAGGTTTTATCCAATTAATATTATTCATTTTTGTAGTGTCGAGAACTACCCCTCCCTCCAAAGGAATACATTGCCCATAATTACCAGTTCCCGCACCTCTAACTGTTAAAGGTGCTTGATATTTAACGCAAGTTTTAGCTATTTGTAAAACTTCGGATTCGTTGGTAGGACGAACAATTAAATTAGCTCTTTTGTCTTTAAGTTGGGATTCTAAAACAGGGCTGAAATGATAATAGTCTAAGGAGAGTTTAATGACTTGATTTGGGTCAGTAATAATTTCTATATTTGTTAGTTCTGATGCTAGGGCATCCCAATTTATTTGTTTTGTTTCAGTTGTTGTCATTAGAATTTTGAGTAAAAGATTATTTTAACATTATTATATAGAATTGCCTGAAAAGTAGTTATTGTGATAATAAGAAGTTTTTTGAAAGATATTGTGATATAATTAAATAACATCAATAAGTAGCGATCGCTAAAATGCGTATTATCAGTCGGAGGACACTGAGACAATATTGGGAAAAACATTCTAATGCTAAACCTGGAATTTTGCTATGGTATAACCGGGTATCAGATGCAGAGTTTCAAAACTTTAATGATTTACGGCAAATCTTTCCTTCAGCAGACTTAGTTGGAAATTTTACTGTCTTTAATATTGGAGGAAATAATTATCGACTCATTACTTACATTGATTACGAGTACAAAATAATTTTTATCCGTGCTGTACTAACGCACTCCGAATATGATAAGGAAAATTGGAAAAATGACGACTGGTTTCAAAACTCCTAACAATTATTATATAGAATTAATCACTACATTTCCCCCTCGCCCCATAACTAACGAAACTGAATTAATAGCTACTCAAAATCGGATTAATTCTATTTTAGACAAAGGTTCCCTGACAAAAGAAGATCGCGACTATCTAAAAGTTTTAGGAATGTTAGTTTATGAATATGAAGAAGAACACGAACCAATTCCTACTATTCGTGGTGTTGAACTTCTGAAAGCTTTATTAGAAGAATCTCAACTTTCTCCTCAAGATTTAGTTCCTATTTTAGACAGTGAATTTATAGTTTTAGAAGTATTGAATGGCAAATGTAAACTATCAGAAAATCAAATTCAAGAACTAGCTAATTTTTTCCATATTTCTCCATCTTTATTGATAGATATTGCATAATTATTGAGATATTTATTTTTGTTGGGTTTCCTACGTCAACCCAACCTACATAATTTCCCTAATTCCAAAAACAACCTCCGATAAAATTTCAAATTCCTGCTCTACATTGAGTAAATTGAAAGGTTTTGAATGTCAGAAATGTCTCTGAAATATAAGATGTAAAAACATTCAAATTATTTAATTTATTTTGTCTTTTGCCAATCTTCCAACGCTGCAATAACAAAACTACTAGCAGGATGATTTAGTAATTGTTCAACGGCAGAAACTCCACCAGCTTTTATCGCACTGAATATTCTTTCTGCTTTAGTTGAATTATTATCAATTTGTGTAATTACTTCTGTAGCAATTTTCATTTTGCCTGCCGTTGTATCTGAGGGGTAAGTTTCATCTAGTTGCTCTAATAATTCTTGAATATCTTTTGCTGCTTGTGCTAAATTTTGTTCTTGAGATTCATGAATTGTACGAGCAATTTTTGCAGAGTCTTTAATTTCTCCTCCGCTACCAGCTATACCATAAATTTCTCCTTTGTTGCCAACTGCTCCATGAATTTCACGAGCATGAATTTGGTCTCCACTACTTTCTGCCATTTTTGTATCTCCTTGATTATGATAATTTTCTGCATATATATTTGGCGATTGTATCACACTATCTACCCAACCTTCCAATCGTCTAATTTGTCTATCTTTTTCTGCTAATACTAATTCTAACTCACTTGGTGGAAGTGCTTTTAATCTATCATAAGTATCAAAATATTCTGCGTGTAACTCTGAATGCTCTGCTTCAGGAGCAGTGTCAGCTTTTACCAATAATCCCTGACGGTTTTTCCCGCGTTTTTCCATAGAAATTATTTCTAAATCTGCTTCTGGATGTTCTTCTTGTAACTGCTGAAATGAATAGGCAACTATTCTAGGGTCAACTTTTTCCGCATGATAAAAGTTGAGGGTTTCCATCATTGGAGTAATAAAATCAACAAATTCTCCTTCTTGAAAATTCCTATTCCAGTTAGCAGGTTCGCGACGAGGATTATCATTTAAACTATCTTTCGCTGGAAGTTTGAGAAAGTCAGGTCGTTTATCTGGAGGCAGACGCATATAAACATAATCGCATTTGATACCATCTAGTTTAGTTGTGGTTGTTATCCCCCAGTCTTCAAGAAAAGCTCCGGTTAAAGTTGCTCCTGTGAGGTCAGCTTGGTCTAAAAATGTTCCTACTAATTTGGCACGAGAAAGGTTTGCATCTTGAAGGTTGGCTAAGTTGAGATTCGCTTCTATGAAACTGGCATTAGTTAGGTTAGTTCCCTGGAGATTGATTCCTTGAAGATAGCTTAAGCGATCTAAGTTGATGTTTTCACCTTTACCAGTTTTTACTAATTCTCTGACTTTGGCATCTTTTAGATAAGTCTTTCCTGGTCGTATGCGGTCTAGTTTTATAGTATTTTTCCAACAAGCATGGGTTATGTTAGCTTCTCTGAAATCTGTACTTTTGAGGGTAGCATTAGTGAAGTCAGCATCAGTTAAATTTGCATCTCTGAAAGAGGTTCCACCTATGGCAGCAAAAGCAATAGCTATATTGCGAATCAAGGTATATTTTTTATCACCTTTGATTGATTGGTGAGCGATGTAAGCACTTAACGATGTTTGAGCTGCAACTAAGACAAAGATTAAGACAAGGATAAAAACTAAGGGTAAAGTTTCATTGAACGCAGAATCTAACCTATCTGGAAATGCTCTGTTGATGAAACCCGCTAAGTTTCCTGTCATGGCTCCCGCTAAAGTTAAGGCTAAGACTCCCACTAAGGCTAAAGTCCCTGCTAAAGTTAAGGCTCCCGCTAAAGTTAAGACTAGGGTTAAGATTAAGACACTACCCCAGGAGGCTGTAAAATTGATGCTTAACGCAGTTAAGGTTATGACTAAAAATAATGCTAGGGCTAAAACTTCCGTTCTCACTCCCTGAAAAATTATTATCATCCAAAAACCACAAACTACTAAAATAATTCCTGCCCAAGTAGCAATTTGATTTGCTAAATAAGGTTCAGATATTAGTACTTCACCCAATTCTAGTATTAGACTGCCAGAAATAAAGAAATTAAAAAACCCTAGAACTCCTGCAACAATAAATAAACAAACAAGCAAAACCACCACCCAACGTTTCTGTAACCCTGCCTTAGCTCCACAAAACTTAGCACCCGTTAGATTTGCCCCACTAAAATTAGTACCTCGAATATCCGCTTCACTAAAATCAGCATCAGACAAATCTTTTCCCTTAAAAGACAAACCTCTAAGATTAGCTCCTTTAAAATTTCGTTCACCTTGTTGATATAATTGCAATATTTTACGTTTACGCCGATTCATATTTTGTATCTATTAAAAAGGATTTAGTAAAGGAAAATTGGCAAAATGACCACTGGTTTTAAAACATCTAACAATATAATATTATATAAAATTGATTACTACATTTCCTCCTCATATCCTGTTTATTTATCTTAATAAATTTCTACCTAATAACTTATTCAACTTCATCACCTAAAGGTTGACAAAATTGCCCCCAATATTCTAATGATTCAAAAGTATTATATCGACCGTAATTATCATCAATACTCATAAAACGTAAAAAATTACAAATGGCTTCTGATTGTTTCCTGGTAAAAAATTCTCTACGAGATAGATTAAAAGAGGATGGAATTAAAGAAAACATTGTAGAGTCAATAGAAGTGTTATTGGAGGTCTCATAATTATTGATTGTCCATAAAATATAAGCAGGTAGATAGAAACGATAGCCTTTTTCATCAAAAAAGCTTAAAATATCAGATAAATTTTCAATTAACTTATCATTAGTATCCTGCCAATTATTGGGTAATAATTCTTCAACAGATAAATTTTTAACTAAATCTTGGGAAATATATACTCCTCCATTTTTAGCTAGAATATTATGGTAAATTTGTTGTTGCCGTCGCTCGTACTTATCTTCTTTTTTTAGATAACAATCAAACATATAATCATCAATCATCCGAGCTTCAATTAAAGTAATTCCATCCTCTAGTTTTACTCCAGCAAATGCTTCCTGAATAGCCTGAATAACTTGTTGTTTAAAAATCTCTAATTTTTCGTCTAAAGTTTTCCAATTAGGCAGTCTAGCTTCACTTTCAGTCGGATTTCTTACCAAATATCCCCATTCTTCTTCACAAACTCCCCAACGATTAAAATTTTGCTGTGCTTGTCTCAAAGTACAATAATTTGTGCCCCATTCCTCAAAATTATTAGTATCTTCCCAAAAACAAACTGGGCAGATTTGATATGTTCCTGGTGGTGGTTTTTCAAGAGTTAAATAACCACAACAAGGGCAAGGATAAAATTTTGTTATTTTCGGTTTATTCATCAAAAAAAAAGTTTTTATGATTAGATAAAGTATATGTTGGGTTGCGCTGTCGCTTAACCCAACCTACTAGCGTGTCAAGCTTGAAATGGTGTGTTAGGAGCGAGTAACGAACGAAGACCTCTCCCCCAACCCCTCTCCTGCGATGCGAGGAGAGGGGAAAAATCCCCCCTTCCATTGCAGGGAAGGGGGCTGGGGGGTTAGGTTTTTTTAATCCACATTTTCAAGCTTGACACGCCACTACATCTGTCAAAATTAAATTTTTTAACAGTGGGAGCATCTTACTCCCGTAAATTTTTTCCTATTCAAATAAACTATCTAATTCACAATAATCAGGTAAAGTTGTATCAATAACTCGACCATTTCTCAATACCACCCTATCATGTTGAGACCGTGACAAAAGTTCGCTAAAATTCCTACCTTTAAACAGAATTAAATCGGCAGACAACCCAACTCTAATTCTACCAATATTAGGCAAACCAATTAAATCGGCAGGAGTCTTAGTCACAGCATTCGGCCAATCTCCATAAGGCATATCTAAATGAGCAATTCTCACCGACATATTAAACACTTCTAAAACATCATGGTCGCCAAATCCAAAAAACGGGTCGCGACAATTATCACTGGCAATAGCAACAGAAATTCCCTGTTTTTTCAATTCATGTAATAAAGTCACACCCCGCCATCTCGGAGTATAATTATCTTGCCTATTTTGGAGATAAAGATTACACATTGGCAGACTCACAATACTAATACCAGCTTCCTTAACTAACTCCAGAGTTTCTGTTACTTGTTCGGTAGTTTGTACAGCCAAACTACAACAATGTCCGCAGATAATTTTGCCAGAAAATTGATGACTAATTGCCTTCTCAGCAACCTTGTGTAAAACCCTAGAATTAGGGTCTCCATTTTCATCAGTATGTAAGTCTAAATTTAATTGTCTTTCTTTCGCCAAACTAAATAATTTATCTAATTGATTATCTACATCTGAACTCATAAATGGAACCGCTCCTAATATCCCACCAAGATCGGCAATTTTATCCGCTAATTTTTCTCCAGCTTGAGTAAGATAATAATCCCCAGTCACCAAAGAAACAGGTTGTAATATTAATCTATCTTCCCACTCTTTTTGTAACGCTTGAAATACCTCCAAACTAATATTTGCCTGTTCTGCAAAACAGTCAAGATGAGTCCGAATAGCCTTTGTACCATGAGCATAACTGCATTTGAGACCAAATTCCATCCGCCGATAAATATCTTCAGCATTCCAATATTGTTCCGCATCCCTAGCACCCGCATCCAAAGCGCCATTAAAACTACCATCTGGGTTAGGCGATCGCTCCCAAATATGTCCTTTATCTAAATGAGTGTGCATATCCACAAAACATGGCCATACCATACCACCCTTCAGGTCAACATTAGGAATGTCCCCAGTTGTCAGAGAAGGCAAGTCTGCTGAGGAATGGACAATTTGTCTGATGACTCCCTGTTTAATCTCTATATTTACTAAAGACAGACCTTCTCTAGTTTGACTTAGTATCTCTGAGTCAGTTTCTATAAGACACACAGGTACATGAGCGTTTTTTAGCCAATAGTTAGAAGTATCAGGGATTACTGAAAATTGTCGATTGTTCATAATTTATTTTATCGGTAAATTTCATTAAGACCTCTCCCCCAACCCCTCTCCTACAAGGAGAGGGGAGAGTCATAGGTTGGGTTGAAGAAACGTAGCTTGCTTCCCGTAAGGGTAACCCAACACCAATTACAACACCAAAATTTGTAGTGGACAGACACATATTCTAGATTTATGTTGTCGGTAAGTCTAATTAAGACCTCTTCCCCAACTCCTCTCCTACAAGGAGGGAGGGGTAAATATTCCCCCCCTTCCCTTGCAGGGAAGGGGGCTGGGGGGTTAGGTTTTTTTACCCACAATTTTAATTTAGACACGCTACTACAGATACTATCTCCGTGGCACAATAATGTAGAGAAAATTATAGGTTAAAGGATTAAGTTCAATGATGACTGAATCTAGATTACAGACTGCATTAAAAAATGGCCAAGCTCTAAAAGTTATTAGTGGTTTGACTAATTTCGACAAAGATAGAGTCGCAGCAACCGTTAAAGCGGCAACTTTGGGTGGAGCAACCTTCCTTGATATTGCTGCCGATCCTAGTTTAGTAGAAATGGCACGCAGTTTAACTAATTTGCCTATTTGTGTGTCTGCGATTGAAGCTGCTAAATTTGTACCAGCAGTAGAAGCGGGTGCTGACTTAATTGAAATTGGTAACTATGAGGCATTCTACGATCAAGGTATGCGCTTTGAAGCAGAGGAAGTTTTACAGTTAACTCAAGAAACTCGCAAACTTTTACCTAATATTACTCTTTCTGTAACTGTTCCTCATCTTTTAGAGTTAGATCGCCAAGTACAACTAGCTACTGAGTTAGTAACAGCAGGTGCTGATATTATTCAAACTGAAGGTGCTGTCATTGCTAAACCAACTCACCCTGGAACATTGGGTTTAATTGAAAAAGCTGCTCCTACTATCGCAGCAGCTTATGAAATTTCTCGTGCTGTCAGTATACCTGTGTTGTGTGCTTCTGGTATTTCTAATGTTACTGCTCCATTAGCTATTGCTGCTGGTGCTGCTGGCGTTGGTGTGGGTTCTGCTATTAATAAGCTGAATGATGAAGTAGCGATGATAGCTGCCGTTCGGAGTTTGGTGGAAGCTTTGGCAAGTGTTAGTCATGTGAAAGCAGATGCAATGTCTGTTTAATTTGCTTGACTTGGAAAGTTTCCAGGTTAATGAACTACATTAAAAAATGATAACTCTGTAGGGGCGATTCGCGAATCGCCCCTACAGTGGTTTACCCACGAATAGCGCGAATTAGTTTAGTCGCAGCATGAGAAACAGCATAAATAATAATGGCAGTACCATAAGCTCCTGCAACTATCAAACCTGCTTCTTTATTTTCTATTGCTACGTCACTCATTTTATCAATTATTTTCATGGGATTGTTTTTTTGGATTTCTACACAAGTTAATGTTATGTCAGCTTTTTAGTTTTCCCTGTCACCACTCCAGTAAAAAATCACTTTTACTAAGTAAATACTACTATTGCTAGTAATAGTTTCAAAAGTTATAATTACATCCTATTAAGAAATATTAAAGAAACTTCGTTTCAAGGAGAAATTGTGGGCTTTAATAATGGATATCAGACATCTCTAAAAATGAAAATTTAACCCCTGTCACACCCTGGCCAAAACTGAGTTTCTGAAGATGTTCAATAGACATATACAGAAAAATCTGGTTTCTCCGTTTAGATTTGTGTATTTCTAAGTATACGATCGATAAAAATTATGAGTAGAGTCCAAAAAATTACTTCTATTATAGAACAGCGCCAACCTCTAGTAAACAAAATTGAAGGTGTTAAGAAAAATCTAGAATTGCTTTCTTCAGCACTTAATAGACTTGAAAATTATCGGGATGAATTAGTTGATCGAGTAGACAATCCAAAAGTAATTGGACAACTTAAGGAAATTAATACATCTCCCATTCAACTTAATATTTCTAGAGAGTTAGATACTCTTTACAAACTCAAAACTCGCTTCTCTCGTGATACTCTCAATATTGCTGTAGTTGGACGAGCAGGACAAGGTAAAAGTAGGTTATTGCAAAGTTTGACTGGACTAACGGCAGCAGAAATTCCCGATGGCAGTGGCCAGCATTGCACGGGAGTCCGCAGTACAATTCATCATAATGCAGAATTTGAAACTTCTGGTGAAGTTTGGTTTTATACCGAGCGCTCGTTTTTGGATGAGGTGATAATGCCTTACTACAATCAATTACAATTGGGAGGAAAACCAATTACCTTAAACGAATTTGCTAGTAATGCTTTACCAAAACTACCTGAAAACCAAAAAGGTGCAGTAGTTGAGGCTAAATATGAACACTTACGAAAATATCATACTCATCTCGATCAATATCGAAACCTGTTGCAGGAATCTTCACCCCGTCGAATTACTAGAGATGAAATTCGGGAATATGTAGCTCAAGATAATCTTGCAGGACAACGAATATACCATAATTACTTGGCAGTTAAAGAGGTTAAAATTACTTGTAATTTCCCCAATACTGAAGTCGGGAAAATTGCTTTAGTCGATCTTCCAGGACTAGGCGATACAGGAATTGGAGATGAAGAAAGACTAATTAATACACTAAGTCAGGATATTGATTTAGTTCTTTTTGTCCGAAGACCAAATGTTGGTCGTGACTTTTTAGGTGATGTAGATGTAAGTCTTTATGATATTGCTCGTTCTGCTTTGGTAGACCTACCCTTAGAAAAATGGTCTTTTATGGTTTTTAATAGAACAGATAGTAATTCTCGCTTAGGTGATAACTCTTCTCTATGTGAACAATTAGCAGCAGACCTGGGAAATAAGCATATTAATGTTTCTGAGTCGGTTATCGCTGACTGTGCAAACCCAGATGAAGCTAATGAAAAGATTTTGGATCGAGTTCTGAGTTATTTAGCAGCAAATATTACTTCTCTTGACCGGGAGTATGCTTCTTCTTGTCAAGAGCGTTTGAAAGAAATTCAAAGTACAGTAGATGCAGAGGTACAGAAAGCGAAAAATGCTCTGGGACAGGCAAGACAACCAGCAGAAACAGCGCAGTTTGAAGTCTTGTTTGAGAAGATTTGGAAACAACTTACCAGTGGTCTTGAAGGGTTGTTAAGGCGTTTAAGTGAAGAAGTAGATAAATACGATCGCGACTTTCAGGAGTCGGTGGATATAGCTCTCCAAGAGTGTAAAGATGATACAGGAATTCCATCATCCCTAGAAGAGATAGAGGTCAGGCGTGATGAGGAGAAAGCCTATGAAATTGCCTACAATATGTATCTCAATGAAATTCGTGCTCATTTGTCGCAAAAATTTCTGTCTCTAGATGAAGGTTTAAAGCGTTCTTTAAATCGAGTTAAATCTATGGTAACAGAGGTGCTTGTTGAAAAAGGGCGTTTAGGAAACTTGGCTGAAGCAAGAGGAGCAGAGTTTCTTGAAGCGATCGCCACCTTACTCCCAGAGCAACTCATTGAAGGGGAACCCAGCAAACTCAAATATGGCTTTAAAATTCTGGCAGAGTTTGAGCTGTCTTATCGCGGATTTGTGCAGCACCGAATTCGTAAGTGTCTGGATGGTATGACTCCAGATAAAAAGAGACTTAAACTTTCTAGCTCTTCATCAGCTCAAGAAATAATGAATAGTCTGAAAACCTTGCAAAGCGAAGCCGTTTTTGAGTGTGAAAATGCCTTAGAAGATTTACTTTCTGAACCTTCTCAAGCTGGTTTTGCAATTGTTGAAGAATTTCTCGATCGCGTACTTAGAGCAGAAGGAGTAAAGATTGAATGGCGTATCTTTCTAAATCAAGAGCGTTCTGCCGTCTGGCCAGAAGAATTTGAATTACTCGGAGAACGTACTAAGTTGAGACAAGATTGGTTGGCAGCAGTGGAGTCTGTAAATCAAGCGAATCAATTGGATGCAATGCAGTTTATTAGTTAATAAAGTAAGGAGATTAAAATGGTACAAGAACTGAAAATTGCGATGATGGGAGCTAGGGGTGTGGGTAAAACTAGCCTCTTGACAGCTATGTATGAGCAGTTCGGTAAAACTATTGGTCAGACTGGCTTACAACTCACACCCGATCAAGAAAGTAGTGCTATTTTACAAGAACGTCTAGGGGAATTGAAGGCATTAGTGGACAATTTTGAAGCAACGGGAGGATTAGAGGGCGATAGCGAACTTCGGTCTTATATTTTTGATCTAGGAAAGAAGGGAGCCAAACCATCTTTAAGATTAAACTTTCAAGACTTTCCTGGTACTTGGCTTTCCAGTAAAGCTACAAAAGAGCAACAAGAATCTGTTACGAAACTTCTAGAAAATTCTGTAGCAATTTTGATTGCGATTGATACTCCTGCACTAATGGAAGTAAAAGGAAAGTGGCATGAACTTCAAAATCGGCCTAAGCAAATTAAGGATTTGTTTGCAAGTGTTTACCAAGAAATGAAATTACCACGTCTAGTGATATTTGCACCAGTCAGGTGTGAGAAGTATATGCAGACCACAAAAGATGCTACCAGTCTACTCAAAAGTATTAAAGAGGGATATGCCGATCTGCTTTCTCTTTTTGGCGCGGAAAATCTAAATCCTTGGGTAACAAGTGTAGTTACTCCTGTTCAGACTGTGGGAACGGTTGTTTTCTCTAGAATTGAGATCGAAAAGGATGGACCACATTTTTATTTTCGTAAAATTAGTAACGAAGTTGAATATGATCCTCAAGATAGCGATCAGCCTTTGCGGTATCTTTTAAGATTTGTTTTGAAGCTACATCTGGCTCAAAAAAAATCAAGATGGTTAGGTTTGGCTGGTATTTTTCAAGAGTTTTTGGGAATGAATGAACATCTTAAATCAGCAATTATTCAGTCTTCTCAAGGATGCAAAACTACTACTGGTTTTACTGTATTACAAGGACAAAATTGGTTAGATATTAAATAGGAGTAAACTATGAAAAGGATTTATGTTCAAAGCGGTGGAATTTCGCAAGATGACGACTATCAGTGGAAAGAAATTAATTTTGATAATGACACCCAAGATATTGTAGACTGTCCCCTATTGGTTAAAAGTTTTAAACATTTGCTGGACTCTAAAGCTCCTTCACTATTATTAGCAAGGAGTAACAAGCAACTACTTTTGCTAGTTACAGATATACCAAGTCAGCGAAGGGATTATATGAATCGAATAATCCGTAATTCTGTGGCTTGGATTGGTGAAAATAAAGATGAAGATGAACAGATATTGAAAGCTTTAGCAATTCGAGGGTTACAAAGTCTTCTAGGGGAGGATTATTCATTTCCTCTGGAAATTAACAATGCAGTAAAGTCGGATGCAAATAAAGGTTTTATAGTGAATCGAGAAGGTCTTCAAGCTGAGATTTTAGCTCAAGATTTTCAACTGGAAGATAAATCTCAAAACTTACCCCCAAGGATAGAATATAAAATAGCTACAAAAGGTGAACAGCGAGTTAATGAGCTAATAGATGAGCTAAAAAAACACAATCTTCCACAACATGATGGTGCTTTAGTAGTTGTCACAAAAAATAAAGCAGAATTAGCATTGAAAAATGCTAAAGTGTGGCGTGGTTTATCAGCGCTTGTTGAATCTAATGATTGGCAGAAATATTCAGTATTTTCGGAGGAATTATCAGGAGTAAAAAAGCGCTCAAAGAAAAACTTAATGAGACCGTTAATAATTTTATTAATAATCCTCTTAAGTAGCGGGATAATCGTTAGGTCATTAATTAACTTTTTTGGAAATAATCCACCAAATACACCTCTGACTTTAGATACTAAAATAATCCTAACAGCCAAAAATAGTGGCGATCCTACAACTTTAGAAAGTTTAGAATTTGGTATTAAAAAAACAATACCAGTACAACCCTCTGATACACCTAATAATATCGCTACTACATCTAATATTGGTATTACTGTAGGCAATGACAAAGAAGATGACAGTCTAACTCCTGTAATTATCAGTGTTCCATTGGGTATCAATGAACAGACAACTTATAGCTTTACTCCTGTGATCGGAAACTTAAAAAGTCAAAATCTACAATTCGCGATCGATCAAAAACCTGATTGGGCAACTTTTGATTCCAACACAGGGAAACTCTCTGGTACTCCTAACAAGGATGATGTTGGTAAAAAATATAATCTCATTATCACTGTGAGTGATAAGAAAGAAACAATAAACCTACTACCTTTCAGTTTAACTGTCAACCAATAAATAATGAACAAGTTTGATTAACAGTAAATTAGGATAGGGGTATTTTCCCTCATAATTTAGCAGTGGGAGCATCTTGCTCCCGCGAGTGAGTGATATCATTTCCAATAGCATCCGTATTGTATAGAAAAGTTAAGAAAGAACGAAGAAACTGTCAGAGAAGGAAAAGCCTAACATTAGGATAGATGTTTCCCTTTTACACTAACTATACCAACGGACATGATATTACCTCTATCAGTGTCTAGCCATCCCTGCCCAAATCAGTGTCTAGCTCCCCTAATTCAACAATCTAATTTGGGCCAAAACAAACACAGCAGGAATCACACGACCATAATTTGTGGCGATCGCTCTCCAACCCAAATCGGCCAAAAACCAAGTCCACAACATAGGACCTAAAAATCCTAAAGCTGTCCGTACTGCTCCATAACGAGCTGCACTAAGAGCCATCCCTCGGTTAGCCATTTGCATAGTGATGTGACTTTGAAATTGAGTTGCTGCTGTTGCTCCACCTTTGACTAATGCTGCTTTTGCCACTTCATATTTAGCAAAATGAATGGCAAATTGACGGGCTAATTGCTTTAGTAATATTGGTTTCAATACCGAACTTACGGCAAAAGCGGTACTACCTTTAAATAGTAAACTTAATGGATTTTTTTGTATTGATATTGGTATAGGCTGAGGAAAGTTATACTCAGCGAGGGAATTTTGTATATTTTGGGCTAAGATATCTTGTTGGGATCTAGGCAAACGTTTCCAGGTTCGACCTAAAACATGGAGAAATACCTCTGCTTCTAAATCTGTGGTTGAAAGCTTTTGAGAATAGGGAATCTTTAGATAACCACAGACCTTGATTAAAGCTTGCCGATAACTTACCTTCCGAGTCTTTCCCCGTAATACCGTCATACCATCTGCAGCCAGATAACGAAATCTTTGGTCTAGTGCATCTAACCAAGCTTCGCGATCGCGACTTTGTACATCTATTGGTAGAGGAGTCTGGAAATAATCCAAAGGATTGATCCCGCGCCCAAACAAAAGTCCTGTTAACTGTTGTAACTCCTCTTCTGTTGCTAATTCCAGTGCTGCTGTTAGTTCATCCAACTTACATTCCCTCCACGCACACAAAGCACTACGATTATACTTTAATTTAGTTTAACTAAGCCAACTTTAAGATTAACATTAACCAACTAATTATTATAACATAAAATATTTATTCTAATCTTAAAATTTATGAACAACTCCCAAAAATTTGATATTGCCGTTATTGGTGCAGGTATTGCTGGTTTAGTCTGCGCTCAAGAAGTACAGAAAGCTGGTTATTCGGTGGTGGTGTTGGAAAAATCTAGGGGAGTGGGGGGTCGCATGGCAACTCGCCGAGTATCGGGAAGTCGCGCCGATCATGGAGTACGTTACCTCGAACCTACAGGTAAATTTTTGCAACAATTAATTAATAATCTAAAAACTAAAAAAAATAGCTCCGATACCGAGCCTATTCTGCAACTTTGGACAGATAAGATTTATGAACTAACTCAACCCCAGGGACTACTACTCCCTATTCCCAAAAATTGTTATATTGCGCCCCAGGGAATGAACTCTGTCGGCAAATTTCTTGCCCAAGATTTAGAAATTTGGTTTAGTCGGCGAGTACAGACTATGCAACCAGTGGCAGAGAAAAATTGGTATTTGAGTCTGGAAATTACTAATGATGCTGTTACTGAAAAACCAACAGAAGTAATGGCAAAAGCTGTAGTTTTAGCTATTCCTGCACCCCAAGCTTTAATGATTTTGGAAAAACCTGTTGCGGAAATACAGCCAGAGTTTCTTAAGCATCTGCGTTTTGTAGAATACGATCCTTGTATTTCTGTGATGGCAGGATATTCTCCAGAATTACAGGAAAATTTACCAGAATGGCAGGCGATCGCCTTTCCCAATGATGAGTATCTCGACTGGGTAGGTATTGATAGTAGCAAAAGATCCTATGCTACTCAACCTGTATTTGTCATTCAAAGTAGCGCCAAGTTTGCTACTACCCACCTTGATACCCCAGACTTACAACCAGTAGGGAAGGAATTACTAGAGTATACAGCACAAAAGTTATTGCCGTGGTTAAGTAACCCAGAATGGTTGCAAGTTCACCGATGGCGTTATGCTTTTTGTCGTCAACCTTTGGATATTTCTTGTCTGACTACAGAGTTGCCATTGCCATTAGTGGGTGCTGGTGACTGGTGTGGTGGGAATAATATTGAAGGTGCTTTTGCTTCTGGGTTAGCTGCAGCAAATTGGTTGAGTCAGATGGAGTTCCTTAATGGATAATGAATAATGAATAATGGATAATTACCTCTTTCACAACTGGGGATTAATGATCAATTATCTATTGTTAATGAAGAAGTTTACAAAAAAAAGGGCATTACTGTTTGTAACGCCCGAATAAGTTAATAAAAAGCTGGTTTAATCTACACAAATACTTTTAAAAAAAGTTACCCAAATCTAGGCTATCACCAATATTGCTTGGTGGAGTTGTTGGAGTAGAATTCAAAGTATTTATCAGAGAAGCTACACCTGCGGCAGTGCTTGCTCCAGTTGCTATACCGTTGCCTACTCGCTTTTCATTTTTTTCACCAGCAGATAGACCTCCGGAGATGGCTCCGGCAACAGTTGAAATTACAAATATACTGATTGGATCGATCATTTTTTTTGTACCTTTGAGGTTCAAATTTGACATTTTTAATCTAACAAAATTACCACTAACTGTGAAGTAAAAAAAGTAGAATAATGTAGAAGTAGAATAATGTATAAACAAGTAGAATAACCATTTATAAATATCTATTGATATGGTATTGGCATGAAATAATTTGTTAGACTATAACAGTAATAAAAATTATGGGAAAATTAAAACTATGGCCAGTTCAAACTATAAGGATAATGAAAAAGAATTTCTCCAAAATATGGCAGTTAAGTTTTGCTTTTCTGATAATACGGAAATAGCTTTTTTTGAACGTCTCTACAATACAGACGTGGGAAGTTGGGAAAAACTGGCAAATTTGGTGGGTGACACACTGAGAGAAAATTCTAAAAAGAAAACAAATGAAAATAGAGATAATTCTAAAAAAGATGAAAATGATAATGAAAATAAAGATAATTCTAAAAAAGATGAAAATGATGTGGATGTTGTGAAATTGCTGAGAGACCGCTGGGATAAAAAAATCTGTCCAGACCTCGCTCCAATAATGGCAAAAGATGGCTATCAATTTAATGGAAAAAATAAGTGGCAGCTTGTCAGAAAGTGGTTGATTGAAGTTAAGTATCCAGAGTGGTTGAAGGAAAAACAAAAGTTGGAGGGAATTTTACCAATACCACAGTTGTTGACAGTTTATAGTCTCTGGGAAGAATTGAAATTTAGAACAAACCCAACTGAGAAAATGGGACCAAGAGTACAGAAAATAAGTGACATGGATATGTATGAAGCTGATTCTGATTATCCTAATTCTGTACCTTTAGGAAGTCACATTAAATTTGAGGTACAGTTGGAACGTCTGGGATATTTAACCCTATTAGAAAAAGGTACTTCTGGCAAATTGTATTGTCTGTCTCCTTCCTTTTTGGCACCTGCTCCCCATTTTAATCAGACTGGTGTCATATCCCTACCACAAGAAGGAGCGCCAAAAAATTCTTTTAAACTAACTGGTAAACCAGGCGTTGAGGAGATAATAGCAGCGATCGCTCCTGAACGTCCAAAGTTGGATTGGTTGCCGAAACCAGATCAACCACCTTTGTTGTTACAGGGAAAGCATTTACAGGAATTTTTGGTATATTTTGAGGGGAAGTCAGATTGTACTTTGTGGTATATGGATTATCAGGTGGTGTAGTTATGGAGTTGACCTCTCCCCCAACCCCTCTCCTCCCAGGAGAGGGGAGAAGAGTTGTTAATTTTAAATCAAAAACTTCCCCTTCCCTTGCAGGGAAGGGGGTCGGGGGGTTAGATCTGATACGTCCGCTGCTTACACTTTCTCTTAAGGTCTGTCTGTCCACTACCAAAGTGTCTGGACATGAGGATAGTTCAAAATCTTGGCATCACAAGTTACTAATACAATTCCGTATCGTCTAGCGATCGCTACTAAAATTCTGTCTGCTGGATCTTTATGGAAGGTCTCAGGTAAGGATGTACTGGCAATAGCATCTAATGGAGACAGGGGTTCAATTACAATACCGGAATGAGTTGAGGCCAAATTGTACCATTCATCAATGGGTAAAGGTAGTACCAATTTACCAATGCTTGATTTAACCGCAATTTCCCAAACCGAAATTGCCGATACTAGCAGACCATTATTGGGTTCCTCCCTATCAATTGCTATCTTGGCAGGTTCTGATAATTGACTGGGGTTATGAAGTAGCCATAACCAAACATGAGTATCAAGTAAAATCATTCTCCTAAAGCATCCCAAAGTTCAGACATCGGTTCATCAAAATCAGCAGCAATTTTGATTGGCATTCCCCGTAATGGATAATTTTTTGTAGATTTGTCAGAAATAGTATAAGGAACAATACGAGCAACTGGCAAACCTTGACGGGTAATGACAACTTCAGACTGGTTAGCAGCAATTTCGTCAATAATTACTGTTAGGTTAATATTGGTTTTGTCTAAGTCTAGATGTTTCATATAAAAGGAGCAAATTAATTATGTACAAAATTTTACAAGCAATTTGTCAAAATGGCAATCTGATATTTAGATGTAGGGTGTGTTTGAGCGAAGCGTAACGCACCAGCAGAAATTATTGTGATTATTGACAACGGGAGCAAGATGCTCCCACTGACTCCTTAATTAATCATAATAAATCAGCTACCTGTGGTTATGAATGCAACCTGGTATAATCAATTTATTGAGAACTAAATTAAGATGAAATTAAAAGATTTAGAATCCCAACTTTTGGCATTAACTCCCGCAGAAAAGTTTCAAGCTATCCAACTTTTGGCTCAAACTTTTACTAATACTTGGTCTGGTATCGAAAAGACTCCCGGTGTCTGTGGGGGTAATGCTTGTATTGCTGGTACTCGTATTCCTGTCTGGGTATTAGTTAATGCTCGTCGTTTGGGTGTGAGTGAGTCGGAGTTGCTGCAAGACTATCCTAGTCTCCAAGCAGCGGATCTGGTTAATGCTTGGAATTATGCTGAGGTATATTCTCAGGATATTGAGTTAGCTATTCGAGAAAATGAGGAGATTTAACCTGTGGCACGTCTCTATGCTGACGAACAGTTTCCTAGACGGGTTGTAGAATTGCTTAGGACTTTTGGTCACGATGTTCTCACAGTACAAGAAGCAGGATTAGCTAACCAAAAGATTCCCGATCTAGAGGTACTAGCTTTTGCTACTCAAAATGAACGTGCAGTTTTAACTTTAAATCGAGTTGATTTTTTTCGACTGCATCGTACTTCATCAAATCATGGGGGGATTATTGCTTGCAAGGATGATTTCGACAGAGAAAGGATGGCTAATAGAATTAATGATGCAATTTCTACTCAAGAAACGTTAAGAGGTCAATTGATTCGAGTTAAACGCCCACAGCAATAATAAATTAATACCATTTTAGTAAAGTTATAGCATGAATCTTAATTCTTGCTTTTTTCAGGGGGGTTGGGGGGATGAAACTCTTTCAGATGTAGGGTGTGTTTAAGCGAAGCGTAACGCACCAGCAGAAATAATTGTGATTATTGACAACGGGAGCAAGATGCTCCCACTGACTCACTTTAATCGGACATGATACAATTATATAAATAAGGAGAAACTAATATGAATGAAGAACAACAACAACGCTTAGAAGCTTGTCTAAATTTAATTGACCAACTGCTAAATTGCCCTAATGGCGAGGAGCAAGCAACTTTACACGCTAATTCTCAGTTATTAGATGAAGTTTTTGTGGAAGTGATGAAATGGGTAGCAGCTAAGATGGCAGAAAATGGGGAAAGCAATGCAGAATGGTTGCAAAGCTTTGCTGAAGGAATAGCAGAAATGATGGAGGAGTGGGAACAGCTAAATGACCAAGTGATTGAACTCTACAACGCAGGTAAATACGATGAAGCAATACCCATTGCCGAACAAGCGACGACATTAGCACTACAACTCTGGGGAGAAACTCATGCCAATGTTGCAACTTCCCTCAACAACCTAGCACAATTATATAAATATCAAGGCAGATACGAAGCAGCCGAA
>NZ_JBNHEP010000314.1:0-14922 GCF_050015995.1 Dapis brunnea BLCC-M229
CTAACGTATATGTCTAGTTGTGTCTATTTATTGGTATATGTACAGATTTATACGAGCGGTGCAGTAAAAAAATACCTCGGTAATCATACTGTTATACCTATGCTATTTTAGGGTCAATTAGTCTATTACTAATTAATTAGTGCTGACCAAAACAGAATTCACACAAGTTTAGAACTTGTGTTACTATGAGTGCCACTGTCGTGACTTTGCAACCTCCTCATCTATTGCTTCGCACTGAAGCAGGCGATCGCTACCTACCTCTAGTTGGAAAGAATTGTTGGACTATTGGTAGAAGTAAAGATAATACTTTTGTCCTGGCTGATAAATGGATATCCCGCAACCATGTTATGATACAGCAGATGGATACGGGAGATTTTTATCTGATCGATTTAGGTAGTCGTAATGGTTCTTTTGTAAATGGCCGTCGTGTTAGCATTCCTGTTACTTTAAAAGATGCGGACGATCTACTATTTGGTCAAACAGAACTAGAATTTCGTTGCCCTGACCTAGAAATAGATATAGAATCGGCTATAGATATTGATTCTCAAGATTTTACAGCAACCTTGCATGTTCGTCGCTTAATTTCAGTGATGGTGATGGATATCCGAGATTTTACAGTTCTGACTAGAAAACTTGATGAGAGGGTATTATCTGAAGTGATTGGTAGTTGGTTTCGGCAAGCAGGAGATATTATTAGGAATCATGGTAGTTGGGTAGATAAATATATTGGTGATGCTATTATGGCTGTTTGGTTTCATGGAGCTCAGGGAGTCAACAGCACAGAAATGCTGGGTATTTTTCAGGCTCTCAGAGATTTACATGAAGTAACAGAGGAATTAAGTAAGACCTATCCTTTGCCTTTTCCCCTGAGAGTGGGAGCAGGAATAAATACGGGTTATGCAATGGTAAGTAATGCTGGTAGTAGTGAACGCTCTGATTATACGGCTTTAGGAGATACTGTCAATGCAGCATTTCGTCTTGAATCATCTACGAAAGAAATTGGTATGGATATAGCTTTGGGAGAAGGAACTTATAAGTATATTTCCGATCTAGCAAATGTTCATCAAGTATTCAAGCAGTATAAAGTACATCTGAAAGGCTATGATATTCCAAGCATAACTTACGCAGGTACTTTTAATAATCTCAACAATTTCTTGGGCTAAAAATTGTTATTAAAAAAAAATCAAACCAAAATTTTTTAAGTTTGAACTGTAGCGTAGGGAATAAGTCCACAGACTCTGACAATAAAGTGTTTGATATCGGGACTTTAGGAAAAAATAAGTTAAAAATAAGGTCAAAAACCTTACTGTATAAGCTTTTTAGCGTGAATCAACCGTTTTATTGATATATCTAGGTTTTCCTAGGTTATGCTACGCAAACAGCTATTTTGAGCAAATCAAGGTATTTCCCTTGCTAATACTGGGTTTGAAGCTATTGCGGTGTGAAAAATCTCAAAGTACCGATATACGAAGTAAATGCCAGCGCAGAAAACCATCTCACATATAAGACATATTTTAGTATCTAGACTGGATATGTCTTTTAGGTTTAATTTTATGTAATTAATTTTGTCTAACTACATTATCCGCACCTTGAGGCAGGGGATTACCTAAACAGGTATTTATCCCATCCCTTTTCATATTACCAGTTTAGGTTTTTTGACCTAATTGATACGACAAAAGTCTTCAAATAAAGGGGAAGCTTTAGACCCAAATTATCGGAAAAAAACAACACAACAATCTGGTAATATAGCCATAGCGATAAAGCGCATAATGAAAATCCTAGAGGTATAGTGCCTCCTTCGGACACACTTTTCTTATGGAAAGCTGCTAAACGCGTTTCATATCGCGCAGTGAAACTTAAAACTCGAAAAACCTTTGCCGGAGGTCAACCACAAACAAAGGCAAGTTATAGTGGTCAAAAAAATTGCTGCGCATTTAAGTTGTCTGACTGGGGGGCGCTTGGTGGATATTAAACCAATTGCCTGTATATCCGTCTTGGGGAAGATTAGGCTTTTTAGAGCTTTGTCTAGTTAAGGCCGGATAAGATAGGAAACTTGAGAGGTGACTCTGAAAAATCTAGCACCAGAAGCTTTGCGTTTGACTAAGCCAAAGTTTTACTAAAGGCTGTTGCAGTCAGCAAAGGTGTTGGAAGAATTTCAAAAGCTGTGTGTATAAATATTGGGAGAAACATAATAATGAAGCAAATAGCCTTAGTGCTGGCAATATTTGGATTATGTTTGGGTTTGATGGGACTACCATACCACCAAGCTCAAGCAAGTAACTTAAGTTTAACTACATGGACTTCTACATCAATTCTAGCAGTAGAATCTGGAAAGGTTAATAAGGCAGACAAAAAATTGGGAGAGATTGGTGGTGAACAGCTCGATCTTAACAACAGTCCTTTGCGAAGCTTTCGGAAATACCGGGGAATGTTCCCTACTATAGCTGCGATGATAGTAGATAATGCTCCTTACGAAAAAGTAGAAGATGTGCTAGAAATTTCTGATTTAACTGAAAATCAGAAAAAACTTTTAGAAGCAAATCTTGACAAATTTAAAGTGACTCCAACTAGTGATTTATTTAATGAAGGTGACTTCAGATTAAATACTGGTTCATACGACTAAAAACTAAAAAAATATTAGTCAGTTCAGTTTTTAATCTTGCTGTGTAATAATTGATTAAATATTGGGGGTGAGCAGGAATAGAATCAATCTATTAAATTCCTAAATCATCAGATTGGGAACTTTTTCCTACACCCCTAAAATCAGTTAATATTTAATATAATATATAAGTACCTAGGCGAAATTAATTACACATCCCCATCCCACCAATCTACTCTTGCCTGTTGCATCTATTGCCCCCCCATTTCCTTGCGTCTGTCGCGGACGTGGAGTTGAACCGGTATTGCCTCTTGCCTTTTTCAACTAGGAATTTTTTTTGTACGACTATTTAATATAAATTTGTCATAGCGTTCAAGAACTGTGGTCAAGCTAAAAATTAAAACTATTTCAAACTATATTTATATTTATTAAGTTTTTCACTGAGAACTAACTATTTATAATTTCACAGTTTATGTAGTATTTTGAGCGATAAAATTTGATGGTACTTGGCAGAAAAAAAATAACTAATATTTAATTCTAGAATTTATCAGTTTACTGAGATATATTTGTTTGTTTGGGTCTGAGCAATGCAGATAACTTAAAAGCTTTTGTCAGTAGGTAGGTTTGATAGGGCTATTTAATAATCAATTTTTTTTGCCATTATTTTTTCAATTATTCCTACTTATAATTATAATCTAAGTTATTAATCTGAATTTTATAAGTCTGAATTTTATAAGTCTGAATTTTAATTATAAATTGAGATGAGATTTAAACTATTCAAGAATAGCCAAACTAATACTTTAAATGGAAACTGACAGATATTATTATATTTATTTATCGTCCCCCTCCACCTTGATCTGTATCCGGTTTCCCGTTATCCTCAGGTACAAATTCTTCTTCTTTGTAAACAACAGTAGAAAAAATTGACTTCTCTGATAATGACTGGAACAAAGAACTCCCAACATCTGTATCAACTTGATGAGGGTAATGGCTTATATTTGGTACTGCCATTACTTGTTTGGGTCTGATATTTAAGCTTAAAGTGAAAGTTAAAAAAGTTATACTTTGTATAAGTAGTAGAGTTTTCATAAAAGTTATCCCCTGATAGCAAATATAGAAAGAATATCTAGATTGAGTTACTTGCCTGGCAATTAAACCGTTTACTGATTAAATTAATTGGCACATACTTATAGACATTTGTCTATTTGTCCCTGTAAACATCAAGCCAACGATATAAACTTTGGATTGTAATAATATTATATCAGTATATACACTGATGTATCCAATTTAAATAAACTGGATATTAATAAATTGTCATAGATATGTCCAAAATTTTAGCTAGATCAAACCTGGTATTTGATTGCCATGGGTTTTAGTTACTAAATCTGGAAATATGGTCAAGCCTAAGTCCAAGCCAAAACAAAACTATTCACTGAGCTGTATAAACATTCCTTAATCAAGCTCCACAACAGGAAACTTTGACAAATTACTACAGTAAGAAATTGTTTGTAAACAAAATATATTTGTCAAGGGGATATAAAAAAGGGGCATAGGGAATAGGTAGCAACTTAACAGGGGTGTGACAAAAAAACCTAACTATTTGACATTCTAACTGTGGGATTTTGGTCGTCAAACTGATACCCTTTGATCTAAACAGTAAGATTTTAATCTATTGCCCTATTCAAGCTTTTATATTTAGTTGATAAAAAGTCTCTAAAATATTCAATTAATCTAATAAATGATTATAGGCTTTCTCATATTAATAAGGTACAGTATTTTTTTCTCTTCCCTATTCCCTATTGCCTAAAATCAAAAACTTGTGTATCACCCCAAGGGTGAGAATTGCTATATCCAGAAATTAATAATTTATTGCTAGGTTTAACTTGTTTTAAATGAGTATCAATATCTAATCAAGCTTTTATTTAATCAACGTTGTTTTTTATGTTTTTTCTTGTCTTCGTACATAGCACTATCAGCATGATTAATTAGTTGGTCAATCTCTTCAGCATCGAGAGGATATAAACTAATCCCAATACTCGTTCCCACAGATAAAGTATTGTTTTCTAGTTTGAAAGGTTGATTAATTGTATGGCAAATTTTTTCAGCTACCCTGGATGCTCCAAGTTTTCCTGGAATACCTGGTAAAATTACAGTAAATTCATCACCTCCAAGTCGAGACACTGTATCACTTCCTCTTAAGCACCCTTGGAGTCTTTTTGCTACTTCTTTTAATAGTAAGTCTCCTATAGCATGACCCAAAGTATCATTAACAGCTTTAAATCCATTAAGGTCTAGAAAGAGTAAACCGACCATTTGATCGTTCAAATTTGCCCACTCAATAGCTTGACTCAAACACTCATAAAATTGTTTACGGTTAGGCAATCCCGTGAGAGGATCGTGATTAGCCTGATGCTGTAAACTATCTCCTAATTGCTTCAGTTGGGCATTATCTAGCTCTAATCTTGCTGCTGCTTCTTTCAAATTTTCCTCCATTTTTTTGCGTTCGGTAATATCTCTAATTACTCCTACTAGAAATAAATTTCCTGCTGCATCTTGATGAAGAGTTCTTTTAGTAGCAATTATATGGCTAATTCCCTGAGCATCTGTAAAATATTCTTCATTTTCCTGTTCTTGATTAGTTTGAAATACTAACTCATCTTGTTGCCAAAATACATTAGCTTCATTGGGAGGAAATAATTCATAGTCTGTTTTGATTAGTAAGTTATCTATAGGGTAGCCGATAAATTTACCATAAGCTTCATTCAAGACTATACGACGATGATATTTATCTTTAACAAAAATAGGGTCGGGAATTGCATTAATAACTGACTGTAAAAATTCTGTAGATTTCTGCAACTCTTCTCTTAAGTGAGCAAGATGAAACATAATCATAAAAGCAGAGCCAGTAAGAGCCAAAATGGGTGGAATTACAGGCAACCACCAACCACCATAAATAAAGCTAACATAAAAAATTCCTGTAATACTAATACCGATAAATAGTGTTATTAAAATAGATTTTTTGGGTAATAGTAATTCCCAGCTTAGGTTAGCACCTATCCAAGAAAAAACAATAATCAATAGCCATTCTACAGGTTCAGGCAAAACTTTAATGTTTGCTCTACCATCAAGTGCTGAACTCAAAATCTGACTCAAAAAATTAGCTTGTAGTTCTACACCAGATATTTTTTTTGGGGCGGTAAATAAACGAGTGCTATAAGAATAGATGTGCAAATCTTTGACGCTGATAGCAGTATAACCAATAAGAATAATCCGATCTTTGAATAACTTTGGAGAGATGTTCCCAGATAGTAAATCATTCATTGTAACTATATGAAAGCTACCTTTTTTTCTAGGATTTGCTAAAAATTGATAGCCACCTGCATCAGCTCTAATATAAGCTCCCTCATTTATTTTAAAAGGAGGAAATACTGCTTGACCTAGCTGCAAATAACTAGGTTTATTAGCTGGTTTTGGCTTAATTCCTTCTACTTTGAGGTAATTTAAAGCAAGTTTTAGAGGAAAACTGGTGCGAAAATTGCCATTTTCTAGGTGCATATACAATAAACCACGACGAATTTTCCCATCAGCATCTATTACGAAGTTATTAAAACCTATTTGCTGTTTTTGCTCCAAAATACTAGGAGCTTTAATCCCTAAATTATTGTCTGTTCCTATTTTTTCAATACCAATTATATTAGGAATATTTTCTAGGGCTGTTACTAATTTTTGATGGCCTGGTTCTTGAGGTAAATCACGATATATATCTAAACCAATAGCGCGAGGTTGAAGAGAATGTAACTTTTGCAGTAATTCAGCCAGTAATTGATCGTTAATGGGGTAACCATACTTTTGTATATCTGCTTCCGTAATTCCTACAATTACAATACGAGAGTCTGATAGTTCTGTGGGTCTTAGACGAAAAAAATTATCATAAAGCGCCCATTCCCAAGTTTGCAAAAGACCTAATGAACGCAAAAGTATCACAACACCAGCAGAGGTTGATGCTGTTATTAATACTCGGCTGTTTTCTAATAGCCAATGCTTAATAGTTTTCAGGATGGGATTTTGATTTCTACCGAAAAGTTTAAACATTTGTCAGTAATATAAATAAATAGCTATATTTAGGGAAAAACTAGCTCTCTATCAGCAGAACCAGAGATTCTATATACACCCCATCATCAGTTAAATTGTGATGTTTGATTTATCATTATAGCTTATAGATATTTACAACAATATTCTCTCCTGAATTGGAATAAAACAATAGATACAGTAGATTGCAAGTTTGTGAGGTACAGAGTACGAAAACCAAGTAAAAAAATTTTGCAGATGTACTAAATTAATTGTACTTTCATTTAGCTGAAATCTTTTGTATAGCGCTACGCGCTAGGGAATAGGGAATAGGGAATAGGGAATAGGGAATAGTAAAGTGTCAAAGGGTTTCAGGATGTATAAATGTCCTAACCTTAATGCGTAGCGCTATATCCCTCTTTTGTCAAGGTCAGATAATTATAATAATAGAAATAAATACTTTAAATCTCTACAAAATAGGTTCTGAAAATGGATGTAGAGTTACAAATTATTTCAGCTTATTTATCTTAATAGGATACATAAATTTAGATATAATATGCTTATAGTTTAGACTATAACTTTAGCTTTCTGTTGATTGTATAATTACTTAAATATCTTAAGTAAGTTGGTTAATGTTAATAATTAGGGTTTGCTGAAAAAGTATTTTGGTAAGGGTAGAAGTCAGGAGGATTGAGTCAGGAGTTAGAAATTAGGGGAATTTATAGAGGAGGTAGGAGTAAGAATAGTCTCTTTATTTTTCTGCTCTTATCTACCTAAAATAATGATTTTTTTGAGCTTTTTCAACTGAAAAGCTGACACTTTTTTCCACCTAAAAAGGTACTTGCCTTTATAGAACCCCTAAGTGTATCTTTTATTGAAATGCAAAGGCTTTAGGAAAGCCGTTTTAAGGAGCCTAACAACTACAAGGGTTCAGGAGGCCGAAAAATCATGAAAAATGACTGCCAGAATCATCAAACCCAGATGGGTATTGAACTTGTAACTTCTTAAATAGATACCAAGTGGCTTCTATATGTCAATGCTTTGAGAGTTAATCAGCCAGCAGTAATTAAAGGTTTGATTTTTTTAGATTTAAAGTCATAATTGATAGATTATATCAGCCTAAATCAACAGAAGCTATACCTTTAAATTCTTTTGGTTTACACTCGGAAACTTAATAGAAAGCTTGAATTACAGAATAGACATCTGATGAAAAATAATAGACTTTTTGTAGAAGTAGGGAAAAGGCAAGAGGCAAGATATTTTCACAAAATTAGGCACGAAAACAGATTTTTTGGGTAGCTTTTGCTTGATTCAGGTTATATAGGGAGTTAGTTTTGGATTAGGTTTGTATAATTTATAGATATTTCTAATAGCCACATTAGTCATGCAAGATTATGACAAAAGTTGACCTAAATCTCCTACGCAAAAGGATTCGCTATCGCTCAATTACAGCAATTTTGGAGTTTATGAGGTAAAAAGTTTTAGGACTTTAGGGAATAGGGAATAGAAATTAGTATTAAACTTTACCTCACTATCCAAGCAAAGTGCTGTAATTTTTTGCTTGTAATTAATCTCACCGTTAAATCAAAGACCACAACCGGAGTTCTCTAGCAACATTTCCTGATAAATCAAATGGTGGCGATCGCCACCATGATTTGACTTGACCACCGATTAATTCCAGGAATAGAGTTTCGGTGAATAACAATTTATATTAGATTAGATTGTATTGATAGGGGAAGGTGAATTTCTAGTTTCTGCTTCCCGATTCTGATAATCTTTTCCCTTATTTGATACAGTCCGCCGAGTTGCTTCCACAAACTGACTCACACGAATAGGGTCTATTGGTTGGTCTATTTTGCCATGTCGCTTGAGGGAGCTAGACACAATCACCCCATCTGCAGCTTGCATCAAGGTAGAAATGTTTTCCCAGTTGGCACCACTACCGATAAATACTGGCGTACCTACTGCTGCCGCACTAGCTAATTCTAAATCTTCCAAACTAGGGGGACTCCCCGTGGCCCAGCCGGAGAGAATCACCCCATCAGCAAGACCACGTTCAATTGTTTCTTGGACGGCTGTCGTTAGATTTGGCGAACCCAAGGGTCGAGCGTGTTTGACTAAAACATCTGCAAAGATTTTGACATCACTACCCAGTTCTCGACGATAACGTAAAAGTTGATGTGCTATGCCTTCAATTAATCCTTGATCTGTGGCCATAACTCCAGTCAGGACATTCACACGGATAAATTGGGCTTCTACACAAGAAGCGATCGCCATAGCGCTTTGGCCATCGTTACGCAAAACATTAATTCCTATTGGTAGAGAAACCAAGTTCATAATCTTTTGTACCAATAGTGTCATTGCACTAACTACAGCCGGATCGACTTGGTCTTTAACAAAAGGAGCATCGAAAAAGTTTTCTACTATAATGCCATCTACACCTCCTGATGCAAGGGCTGTGGCTTCTCTTTCTGCTCTACTGATAATAGCTTGGAGGTCACCTCCCCAAAGGGGTGAGGTGGGCAGAGGTTGTAAATGTACTACCCCAATGATTGGATTTCTAGTTTTAAATATTTGCTTTAAGTCCACGGGTTTACCTGAAACCACGGTTATTTGACATCCTCTCCGGCGCTTAGGCAGAGATTTCTACTGAGCCGTAGCTCTTCGGTGGGTTGACGTTTCACAGGGTGCTGCACCCACCCCTCTTGCTCCCCTCCCAGGAGGGGATTGGGGTGGGTTACGCTTCCCTCCGCGTCTGTTTAATGTCTCGGATTGCCCACCCGCGACAATAATACTATAGCTTATGTCCTCCTAACTTAATCAATCAAAAACTCGCCCTTCTAGGGCGAGGCTTCAAACCCATTTTTTCAGTGATGTTCACTTAGTATTAACCGCAAGGGGTATAATGGGAGTTTATCAACTTAGGTTCGAGCTTTCTGCTTCAAGGGCTGACTAAAGTCTAAGCCTCCACAGACAGCAACGATGAGAACCACGGCTGTTCAGCATCATAAATTATAGGGACTTACAAGGACGCCCCATATGAGTTCTACCTTCTTAACAGGTTAATGCTTGAATTGCTCAATTTAACCCCATACTCGTTAGTTATTGTCGATTTGCTATTACAGGTGCTTTTTACCACTACTCCTGATACAAATTATTTTAACATATTGTCGGGATCTTGAAGTACCATTGCTAGCAATTCCCCTCCCTTTATAATCTTTGATTTAAAGGGAGGGGAATTGCTGGATCAAGACAGATAATTAAACCAACTTACTTATTCCATACCTAAAAATATACTAAAAATTTGATTTCTGTATTGCAATTTTAAGTAAAATTTGATTTTAGTTAAAATCATCTTAAAAACTATCAAAAAATTGCAAAAATACTATACTCAACAGTTATATTTTAGAAGCAATTGAGTTATAATTTATTTGTATTTGGATATTATATATAGCAATATGATTTGAGTTGTGAGATATTGGAGACTTTTAGGGAACAGGGAACAGGGAAGAAGATACATTTTCTTCTTCATAAGATAACTGCTATATTCTATCCTTTTAAGAAACACCTCAATTGTCACATCTGATTCCTGATTGCTATATAGTAATTATGATACTTGTGAGGTCTAAAGTTTTAGGTTTTAGGGAATACTTTAAGTTGGAACAGGGAAAAGAACAAAATAAAGACAATTGTACGTCACAAAGGGTGTAAGCATTTAGCTATTAGGTGTCAGCTTTCAGCAATAAAACCTCAACCTTAAGGAGAAGATTTAAATAAATATCGACTTGAAAACTGCCTTCTGTAGTAAAATTTAATTCTGAATAATAAAGCTTTAAAAGCAAGAGCTTATAGCTTATAGCTGAAGGCTGAATGCTCATCAAAGGGTGAGAAATAATATATAGTTATCATATTTTTAGTTGTAATTTTTGTATAAGTTGCTAGTCGGTATAGAAGTTGCATAGAATGGTAATAAGTTCTTAGCAGCTATAATTGAAATGGTTTTGATTGAAATTGAGTTATTATTTAATTTAGGAAAATCTATTCAGGATTAGTATAAAATAATCAAGGTTTGGCAAAAAATATTGATAACTCTAAAATTTCAAACTAAATAATTGAAAGTAAAATTAATAATTGGCATAAGTTATTAGGATTTTTAGATTAGTGAAAGCTCTATTCATAGTTTCAGCAATTATAATTGGCTTATTGGGGATATTAGAAATAGGACTCCGCCTGGTAGTTGGTTTTGGTAATCCTCTCACTTATAATGCAGATAGTAAAATTGGTTATCTTTTGACACCAAATCAACAGGTGAGTCGCTTTGGAAACCGGATAAAAATTAATCAGTATTCTATGCGTTATGAGCCGATAAAAGAGTCAAGAGAAAATACTACATTGAGAATATTTTTACTAGGAGACTCTGTGGCTAATGGTAATTGGTGGACAGATCAAGATGACATAATTTCTGCAATTATAGAGAACCAATTAAATGAAAAATTAGGTAAAGATAAAACTGTTGAAGTTCTTAATGCTTCAGCTAATTCTTGGGGACCTAGAAATGAACTTGCTTATTTAGAAAAGTTCGGTTTATTTGATTCTCAAACTATAGTATTACTGATTAATACTGATGATTTATTTGCTAAAGCACCTAGTTCATTAGTGGTAGGAGTCGATCGGAATTATCCAGACAAAAAACCTCCTTTTGCAATAGGTGAAGCGATGGCTCGTTATTTATTACCAGCACCAAAAGTTCCAGAAGTTAAAGAAGAAGGAGATAGGGTTGGTTTTAATTTAGAAGCGATTAAAAAAATCCGGGAAATTGTGAATCAAAACAATGCTAAATTTATTTTAGCAATGACTCCTTTACTTCGGGAAGTAGGCGAATCAGGACCTCGTGATTATGAAATTAAAACTCGTGAACGTTTAGATAATTTTACCTTAGCTGAAAATATTATATATCTAGATTTATTACCTATTTTTAAATCTGTCTCAGAACCTGCTAATTTGTATAGAGACCATATTCATCTAAGTCCTGAAGGTAATCAGGTTGTTAGTGAAACGATTAGTAAGTCAATTATTAATCAGAGTCAGTTTTGAAGTAGGAATCAAAAGTCATTTCAGTTATCAGTTATCAGTTATCAGTTATCAGTACCGACCCCTAAAGCTCTATGCTTAAAATACTATACTGAAGTTGATTTTTTTCATATCCTTAAAAGGGGAGGCTTGAGACCTTATTTTTTAGTGAGGAAGCAGAAAGAATTACAGCACTTTGCCTGGATGGTTAGGTACAGTTTAATACTAATTTTTATTCCCTATTCCTTAAATTCCTAAAACTTTGTACCTCATCAACTCCAAAAATGCTGTAATTAGTGGCAGATTCAAATCTACCCTTAAATTAAGACCACCAAATCTTAATGGTGGCTAGGCATCTTAAACTAATTTATTAAACCGCTTCTACTAAATAATTCCTAATCAGAATTATCAATTTTGATTCCTGAATTATTTCTTGTTCAAAACTTGCTCAGAAAGATTAGTTATTTTTGAGAAAAATTTAGGAGTAATTATGTCTAACGAACCAGAAACAAAAGAGCCAATAACATCTACTTCCACTGATGAGTCTTTATCAGTACAAGATAATTCTAGAGAGTTAGAATTATCAGAAAGAATAGCTGAACTAGAAAAAAAATTAGACCAAGCACTAATGTTAATTTCTGATATTTACCTTTATGGGAAATTGAGAGATTTACTGGCAGCAGGTAAATGGAAAGAAGCAGACCAAGAAACTGCAAGAGTTATGTTAGAAATATCTGGTAAAACTGATAAGGAAAACCTGCTTCCTGATGATGTCATAAAATTTCCATGTAGTGTAATTAATTTAATCGATCAACTCTGGATTAAATATAGTAATGGACGTTTTGGCTTTAGCGTACAAAAAAAACTTTACGAAAGCATGGGTGGAACCTTTGATATTTCTCAAATAGACATGAAAGTTATGGAGAATATGGCTGAAAAAATTGGAGTGCGATTAAAAGGTAAACCAATACCTTATACAAATCTTAAATTTAGCTTAGAAACACCTCCAGGTGGTCTTCCTCTTGCTTGGTGGAGTTCTCCTTATGGAGCTAAGTCAGCGGTCTACTTTTTAGCTCGCTTGAATGCTTGTAACATTGATTGAATTTTTATGAATATTTTGACTGTTAACAAGTCAAAATATTCAAAACTATGCTAGAAGAAAGATATAAGTAGGTAGGGAAATCATTATTGGGATTACTGATTTGATGTATGAGGTAAGTAGTTCAGGTAAATTAAGAGGTGGTGGTGCATAGTAATGGTAAAGGAAGCACCGGGAGTTTGAGGAGATGGGGAAATAGGGAGTGTCCGAGAAATTAAAAAATATATATCCTCACCATTACCATGCAGGACTACCAATTAAGAGTCATTAATCTGATAGTAAAATTATATTTGGTTTATAATAAATTTCCAGAAAAATACTCCTGACTTATGACTCCTTACCCCTAAGTAATTATAATCTATATCATGGCGTCATTCAGCAAAGCCAAATTATTTGTATACAGCGGTTGTCTTATGAATGAGGTAGAGGATTTTTTTCTATATCTCTATCCCCTATTCCTGATTGTCTAAAATCAAAAACTTGTGTACTTCAGGAGTATATCTCTATCCCCTATTCCTGATTGTCTAAAATCAAAAACTTGTGTACTTCAGGAGGGAGAAAAAGCCTAGGGCGACTATTGAGCTAGAGAGTGTTTGTTAACAAAACAAAATATTAATACTTAAACCGATGGGATAAATTTATTTACATTTCATTTATGGCTAATAGTAAAGGTAGGGGTTTGGTAACTAAACTCCTAAAGAAAACTAGCTATATTTTGATCGAGATTTCCCAACTATTTTTTAGTGGCTAATAGTTATATATTCTTGTCTACTCCCTGGTTCCTAATCCGTAATCCTTACTCCCTACAACTTATTCTATTTTTTAGATTTACTGATACATTAATTCTCTGAATATTTTGATTTTCTAGTAGGTTGTTGGGTATTACTTCCGAGTCAAAATTCACTGATTATTTTTCACAGGTACTCATTATATATGGTAGCATTTCTCAGGCTAATCTAATGAGTTATACATATACTTATTTATTTTCTATTCTCTATTTCCTGTTCGCTAAAACCTAGAATTTTGTACTTTACCAGTATGGGAATTGCTATATCGGATTTACGTTTTAGATGTGAATAAAGAATTATATATTTGAGAGAATAGAAAATAAGAGAGTTTTTGGCAGAAGCAAAAATGACAATCAATAATTATTTTATAGCAGTCTAAGCAAAGGGCGCGGACATTTCTAAATTATCAAACTCAGTCATAGACTATTTTTGACTTTTGCCTTGCGCGTAGCACTATACAACTCATCTGGAAATACGATATTAAGTAGGTAGGTCAAATTAAATAGAAAATGATTATTGAGAGGAAAAACAGGAACATAAGTAGATAGAGCAAATTATACTAATTACCATAAACTTTCCTAGACTTGGATTTTATATTTCTCAATATTATTTGTTGGAGTAAATATTTGATAGTTGGTAACTTCAGTTATGAAGGAACGTTATTTTTACAAGGTTCCAAGTATAGGAATACTTTTGAGAATTGATATTATTTTTTATCTACTGATAAAGTATACAAGTATATTTTTTTCCCTACTCCCTACTCCCTACTCCCTGCTACCTACTCTATGAAAAATGTTAAATTAATTTTGCACAGGTACTTAATATAATTTTGGAGGTTACTTGATAATGGAGGAAAAAAAACTTAATCTGAAACAAGTTATATTTTCTGGAGTAATGATGGCTTTGATGGGTTCAGTAATTGGATTAGCGGCGGCTGAGATGAGTAAAAATCGTTATCAATGTTGTAATTTAACTAAAATAGATAAAGGGTATAGTAGTGCAAAAGCACCTCGTACTTATGCGACAGTAGGTGCAATTTTGGGATTTGCTATTGGGTCAATTCAAGAAACTGTGAGGTCTCTAACGCCAGAAGATGAATAAAAGTCATTTCAGTTACTAGTTATCAGTTATTAATTGTCAAAAATTTTGATTACTTTTTGGAACATATAGAAATCCTAAATTGGTTGTGAAAATTTTTATAACAGTTAATATTAAAGAAAAATCTTTAATATTATGAATTCTGAATTCTGTATGTCGCCAATCTGTCAGCTACCCTACCTAACTACCACCAAAATATC
>NZ_JBNHEP010000314.1:15022-42101 GCF_050015995.1 Dapis brunnea BLCC-M229
GCTAAAATCAAACCTAAAATTCCAAAAAAAGTAGTGAAGAAAATTTGACATCCTAATTCTGTATGTCGCCAATCTGTCAGCTACCCTACCTAACTACCACCAAAATATCACAATTGAAATAGGATTACTATAGAAATTTCCATACTGCTGAGATACAAAATTTTAGGTTTTAGCCAAGAAGCAACAGAGAATTAAAGATACAAGTGAAGTGTACCTCACTAGGTTGAGAAATACTATATTATCTATAAAGCTGCCAAATATTAATTATCAACTATTAACTGTGGGAATTATTTCACAGAATAGAGGATGTTTGTTGCCAGGGATCTAAGATATCTTTGAATAAAGTTTCCTCAATCCAAGTTTTAGCTACTACTGTTAAAGGCAAAGCTAAAATCAAACCTAAAATTCCAAAAAAAGTAGTGAAGAAAATTTGACATCCTAGAGTAACAGCAGGTAAAAGTGAGACTTGTTTTGCCATAACAGTTGGACTTAACCAGTAACTTTCAAGATTCTGAATAATCATGTATAAAATTCCTACTGCAGCTATTTTCCAAGGAGCATCCAAAAGAGCAATCATTATGGGAAAAACTACACTCATAGTCGGACCAATATTAGGAATAAAATTGAGTAAACCTGCCAGCAAAGCATGAGTTAGAACTAAATCAATTTGTAATAGTAATAAACCAATACCACTACAGGTCGCCACAAAAAGAGAGTTAATTACTATTCCACCAAACCAATTGCCTAAAGCTACTTCGCACTTTGATAGAATTTCATCTGCACGTCGCCGATAAAAAGAAGGAAATAAAAGTAATCCTACTCTTCGATAAGCTTGAGCATTAACTAAAAACATTATTGTTAATAGAAATACGAAAAGTACCTGCAAGAATACTATAAAAGTATTAGAAAAAATCTTGAAAAAGTTGCTAAATAACTGAGTACCGAATGTTTGTGTTTGTACTAGCATATCAGTGGCAGTAGGTGGTGCTGGAAATAAATCGGGTCTTTGTCGATATAACTGCACAAGTTGAGAGCGAACTTCTGTAAATACATCAGGTATCAAGGCAATTAATTTTTCAAATTGGGTAATAAAAGGTGGTACAACTAGCAACAAAAATAGCAACATAATTAATGTGGCTAAACTTAAAGTAGCAATTACAGCTAAGTTTCTTTTAATTCCCCATCTATAAAATTTCTGTACTAATCTATTCAAGGCAGTTGCTAAAACTATTGCAGCAAATATTAATAGTACAAGTCGTTGAATTTCCCAAAGGATATATAGGGAAATAAGCAAACTAAAAAAGCCTAACCATTTACCAAAATTCATATTTTTTGTTGTTTTAGAGTTGTTGGAGTTACTACTGCTGTGAAAATTTCAAGTTGAGGAATAAACCATTAAATTTTCTCCCTTGTCTACTTTTCCTCTTTGTCTTCCAAGTAAGTATGTAAATTCATCAATATAAAGTTTTAAAGCACTACCTCGATTCTGGAGGAATAAATCATTAAATTTTCTCCCTTGTCTACTTTTCCTCTTTGTCTTCCAAGTAAGTATGTAAATTCATCAATATAAAGTTTTTAAAGCACTACCTCGATTCTAGCAGTTCAAGAAAATCTCTTAATCTAGCTATTATTATAAAGCTGAAAAGATAAAACTTGAGAAAATTATACTAACAGAAGATTTATAATTAACAGCTCTGTTTAAGAATAGGGTGCTTAGATTCAGAATAGTCTATCGATACTTTGAAACTTTTATCTAACTCTAATTAGATTTTCCATTTATAAATATTATTTGCTGGAGTAAATCCTTGATATTCACTAACTTTAGTTTTGTTGATTGTTATTTTTCCCAGCTATAAAATATAGTATGACTTTTTCAAGTTGGTATAACAGATACCACTTTTTTTCAGATATATAGCCAAGATGAATTAGATTTGGTATTACTTCTTTTAAAGATTAAGTTGGACTTTATAGAGTTTCTCAGTAAGCATGAGGTAAGCTTGTATTTTTATTCCCTATTCCCTATTCCCTGTCTCCTCTCTTGGTGCGCGTTGCACTTTTCTCTTTTGGGAGATTGGATATGGGGAGGAAACCTCGCCATCCCATCCTACGGACTGCTCCGCAAACGACCGCTTTTTCCCCTTGAAAGGGGAGGCTAATAAAGCTGAATTATTTAATTAACTGCTGAGTGCTGAGTGCTAACCGCTTTTTTAATTATTGAACCCTACATTTTTGCAATCCTAATTTTGAGGTGTCATCTAGATGAATTTATCAAAAAATCAAGTCTTATCATTGTCAATAGTTTTACTTTCTTTCATAGTAAATGGATGTACTATCTCGAATAAAAAATTACCACCATCTCCTGAAGTAACTCAAGAGCAGCAACAAAAAGTATTAACTCCTGAAGAAATACACGAAAAAATTTTAACAATTGACGGTCATATTGATTGGCCTTATCGTCAATTTAGATATCCTGATTTTCAACCCAATATCAGACATCAACCAGGAGAATTAGACAGTGGTCAATGGGATATTGTTCGGATGGAAGAAGGTGGATTAGATGCTGTATTTATGGCAATATTTACTGTTCAAAAAGAGCGGAATCAGCAAGGACACGCTCGGGCAAAAGCTGAAGCAATCAAAATGATTGAAATAACAAAAAAGATGGTTGAGTCAAACTCAGAAAAAGTTGAACTTGCCTTAAATCCACAGGATGCTGAACAGCTAGATAAAATGGGGAAAATGGCAATATTTATGGGAATGGAAAATGGCTATCCAATTGGTAGAGATATTAGTAATGTTAAATTTTTCTACGACCAAGGTATTAGATATATAACAATTACCCATTTCAAAAACAATGAACTCGGCGATTCTTCTACTGATGAAAAACAAGAATGGGATGGGTTAAGTGACCTGGGGGAAAAAGTTGTTAAAGAAATGAATCGTTTGGGTATCATGGTCGATATTTCTCACGTCCATGATGATACATTTTGGGATGTAATTAAGTTAACAAAAGCACCAGTCATCGCATCTCATTCTAGTGCTAGGTCTCTAGAAAATCATCCTCGAAATATGAGTGATGAAATGTTAAAAGCTGTTAAAGAGAATGGTGGGGTTGTACAAGTTTGTATTTTTGACACCTATATTAAAAAACTACCCCAGACAGCAGAAAGAAAAAAAGCCATGAAAACAATTGAAAAAGAAATAATTGCCTTTAGACAGGGAAAACTAAGCCAAGCAAAAATAGAAGCACTTAAAGAAAAATATCGTCAAATTAATGAGAAATATCCTAAAAATCAACCTACTATTGCTGATGTAGTAGACCATATAGATTACATGGTAAAAGTTATGGGTATCAATCATGTTGGTATTGGTTCAGATTTAGATGGCGGTGGTGGAGTTTTAGGAATGAATGATGTTTCAGAAATGCCAAATATTACAAAAGAATTAGTAGCACGCGGATATACTGAAGAAGATATTCAAAAAATTTGGGCTGGAAACTTAATGAGAGTTTTTAGTGAAGTGCAAAAAGTAGCGAGAGAAATTCAGAACCAAGAAATATCAGGAAAATAACTTTGTAAAATGATTGACTCAGAATTTTTCCAACTATGATTGAGATTTTCTTTTCGGTTGTATCTGCTGTTTTGCCAGTGGGGTGTATAGTTTTGATTGGTTTTATATTTGGCAAAAATTTTTCCATTGATGAACCGACACTTTCCAAACTGGCTTTGTATGTTTTATTTCCGGCATTATTAACCGATATAATGTATCGAACTACTGTTAGTATTCAGGAAGCAATAGGAATATTTATAGCTTTTGGATTAACTTATCTTTTACTCTGTTTAATCTCTTGGGGAATAGGAAGGAGATTAGGTTTTTCGGAGTCTCTACAAAAAAGTTTATTGGCGACTACAGCTTTACCTAATTCTGGAAATATGGGGTTACCTGTAACTTTATTTGCATTAGGAGAAGCGGGGTTAGAAAGAGCAGTAATTTATTTAATCTCATGGAATATAATTGTGATGAGTACAATGCCTGCCATTCTCAAAGGCGGAGGGTTTCGGTCTAGTATTATTTTTACTTTTAAATTACCGATAATTTGGGGAATGATTTTAGGTGTAATTCTTAACTCATTGAATATTGAATTACCTCTAAAACTTGATGATGGTTTACATATTTTGAGAGAAGCTACAATTCCAGTTGCTTTATTATTGATGGGAATACAAATATCTAAGAATCATTTTAAACCAGGTACTTATGAGTTAGGTGCTAGTTTAATCCGTTTGTTAGGAGGAGCATTTGTTGCTTATTTAGTCGGTAAAATTATGAATTTTGAAATGCTTGATTTACAAGTATTAGTCTTACAAAGTGCTATGCCAAGTGCTTTAACTTCTTTTTTAATAGTTAATGAATTTGGTGGGGATGCGACAAGAACTTCTAAAATTGTAGTAGTATCAACCCTCTTATCTTTTTTTACTTTGCCTATAGTATTGTGGGCGATTGGGGCAACATCTTGATGTTATGCTAATTATTAACTACAATTCTTGCCAAAAGTTAAAAATTATATTATTTAACCGTTAGGCGATTAGCTATAGCAATCCTATTTCAGTTGTAATATTTTGGTAATAAGTAGGTAGGCTTAATTATCGGTACAATAGCAATAAAAATTCACGCGTAGTGGAAACCTTTTGAAGACTAGGTTATAAGTTATTTTTCATATTTTTTATTTTGACCTTTATTTATGCCTACCTACTTGGTTGGGAGCCAGGAGTCAAAATTTTAAAGGTTTTTCGTTAATATTAACTATTCTAAAAATTTTCACAAATCATTTAGAATTGCTATATTTTCAAATTTTTATTTTATATAGCAGGTAACAGGGAACAGTTGGAAAAACATTTCAATTTCTGATACCATTTCTTTGTAAAAATGCGCTTAATAATTTTTCCTCAGACCTTATTACACTAAATATTCTCATCTTTTATTAAGCGCAACTTCATAGAGAAATGATATAAGATTTATCATTAGTAATTGTCAAGAGCCAATTCTTTCTTAGCTGTATCTTTGTTGAAACTATCTATATCGGGACTTACGCATGAGATAGGAAAAACTAGGATTTAAGATTGCTTCCCTTTCGGTCGCAATGACTAAAATATGTTGTATTGTGTAAGTCATATATTAACAACTTTAGGTTATTGATACTTTCGACAATTCCTAATGTTCAAAAAGAGAGTTTCTGGTATTAAACCCCGTTGAAAATTTCTTCTTCCGACCAATTGTTCAGCACTGATAAACATATGTTTAGTCAACATCTCTGAGGACAGTGAACTAGAACAATCTTGATGTATATTTCTCTAATTTAATTGAACATTCTAACTAGATATTATCTGGTAATTTTCTATTAAGTCACATTTCAGTCGATTTCCATTACTTTAATAATCTTTAGCATCAATAAAGCAAACAGGAAATTCATTAATATTTTGAGGATAAAGTGCTTTATTTAGGCTTTGACTATAGTTATCTTTTTGTTCAAAATATGTTCCTACCCCTATCGATATTTTGTTCACAACCAAAATTATTTTCCACTGATAATGTTTGTCATAAGCATATTCCTTAAATTTAGCTATTTTTAATTCATCAAACAACTCAGTTGTGATGCAAAAAACCAATAAATCTGATTTTTCAATTGCTGTTTCTGTTATCTCATCATGTTCCTTATAGCTAGTCCAAAGTCCGGGAGTATCTATTAGTTTAATACCATTCCAATCATAATAAGTAGTTCGGTCAGTAGTAACACCAGCACCAATTTTGATATTGTTCAATTCTGTTAGAGCAGAAATAATAGTAGATTTACCTGCACTATATTGACCAATAAAAGCCAGGGTATTTGTATCTAAATCTTGATGTTCTTGAAGAGTCAGATTTTAGTCTAATTTTTTTTGTTTTCCAATCACTCTATTTCTGGCTTTGACTAAATTTGGCATAATTTTTAAGTAAACTGATAATAAATTAAGACAGGTGAATTTGTCTCCTGTCTTAACAACCTTTGCTTCCCAATGTTGACATTTTTCATGTCACGCAGGAAATAGAATCTACGCAACTTTAGTCTGTGGAGTATCCATTATTATCCATTCTAAAGCCCGGTCTTTTTCTGACCAAGAAAAACATTTTACTTCTATATGGGTCATATTGCTAAAAATTTTATTACTAGCAGTAGTTAAGTTATTGACCCAAGCTGCGTCAGATACAACTGCTTTTTTCTCAAAATTTTTCAGATGTCCCAGAGCAAATTTTAAGTCTTTCCATAAAGCCTCCACAGATATTCCTTGAAACCTTTTAATTTCCACATAAACTCGTAATTTAGTTTGAGATTTTAATCTTTCATCAACCAAATTTTTCACTTTTTCAACGTCGCCTATTTCAATTTTCCCATCAATACTAAAACCAATGATGTTCTGATTTGCTAGAGGTATAATTTCCATCATAGTAGTTTTCTCCTTCTGAGATACTTCTAATTTGAATTTTGTTATTTTTTGGGTAGAGCTTCCTAAGATTTTTTTCCCTTTATACAGTGATTATGATTCCTCTATTTCCTCGATTATGATTCCTCTATTTCCTCAATTTTTCCCTATTAATTCACTGGAAACACTTTGAATTTTTTTGCTAAAACTTGGCTGATTCAACTAGATTTCCATAACTATCACCGCTCAAATAATTTCATCCTAAATCTAATCCAATTGATATCTGAGTAGTTTTAGTTTACTCCCGAATATTAGCCTGGATTAAGAACTGAAAAGAATAACCGTCAGCTTTAGGAATTAAAGGTACTTGCTTAATCTGTTCTATTTGATTTATAGATGCCAATCCCAAATCTCTTTAAGCTTGAGATTTACTATTCCTAATTTATCTGTGGAAGTTATAGATTTTATCTGCTCTGAATAGAAACTTTTAGAGGTTTAATATTCCACAGAGGAAGAATAACTCTTGAACTTAGGAAATCCTTCTTTTTAGCAAGTTTAGTTTTTTTGTAGTTATCGTAAAATCTGAGCATAGAATAGAATACCAAGCTATTTCTGCCATAGCTTGTTTTCCTTGAGAGTTAAATTTAGCTGCCAACTTAAACTATTTGGCTAATACCTGTCAATATTTGTATAGTTTAGCTTGACTACTGCTTTTAACATCAGGGCATAAACCTGCGCTTTTTCCCGAATAAATTGGTCTACTCAGATTACTTCTTCTATTACTGAGTCTTAAGTTTTATTACCTTTCACTTTAAACTTAAAAGCAAAAGGCATAAACCTAATACTTACTCCTACCCTATAACTTAACTTTAACCCAAGTTGATTAAAACTGCCACCAAAAAAGTTCATTTATTTACATTTATTAAAAAAGCTAGTCATTTTTTATGGGTCAATCTCATCCTGACAAAAATACTGATTTCCTCCATACCTGTTCCCAGTGAAGTGTTCCCTAAAGGCGATAATTTTTTGGCTTTCTTCAAAATTGAGATGCACCCAGGACAATTATCAGCTCTGGGTTTGGATTTAAACTTTAGTTTGCAGACTTTACAAGTTTTTCTGCTTTCGTCGTAGCCGTGGTAAATGAATTTGTTCATAGAGGTGGTTTTTAGTTATATACCAACCTTTTTTGTAGTTACAATTCTGAGAGAAAACTATTTATTTTAGTCATGTAAGCTTTAAAGTTTTGAGAATTTGAATAAGGAGCAGTCCCATCATCGTAAAAGTATTTTTGATCTGAAATAAAACCTTCATCTAGAATGCTATAAGAATAATCTTTATAGTCAACCCATTCACCTTTACCAATTCCTAAAGGTTTATAGAAACGATTAACAACTACTCCATTTTCAATAATTCCATAGGGCATTGAAAGTCTTAACCAATATTCAAAATAATTAGATTTATAAAATTTTATATCAAGCTTGCCTTGAATTTCTTTGATTACATTAATTGAACCCACTATTACTCTTTTTACTGTTTTGTTGATCATAATATTTTACTGTATTAAAAATAAGGTCTAAATAAGGTCTAAAGTTTGTCTGCTTTGTTATGGTTCATCTCATCTTTGCCAAAATACTTTTTTCCTCCATACCTATTCCCAGTTAAGTGTTCCCTAAAGACGATATTTTTTTGCCTTTATTCAAAGTTGAGATGCACCCTTTTTTATAGGGTTTCCCAGAGTCATAATATACATCTATTGTAATTTTTATTCTATTCCCTATTCCCTATTCCCTATTAAAGATATTAACTAAACTGTTTCTGATAGAAACGAGTGTAAAGTTCACCTTTTTCTAATAATTCTGAGTGGGTACCTGACTCTAAAATTTCACCATTTTCCATAACTAAAATTCGATGAGCACGCCGCACAGTTGTCAGTCTATGAGCAATAATAAATACAGTCCTCCCCTTCATCAATCTTTCCAACGCTTCTTGTACTAAATATTCAGATTCAGAATCAAGAGAAGAAGTAGCTTCATCTAATATTAATATCCTCGGATTTTCTAATACTGCACGAGCGATCGCTATTCTTTGTCTTTGCCCTCCAGACAAATTAACTCCCCTTTCACCCACCCAAGTTTGATAACCTTCCGGGAGCTTAGTAATAAACTGATGAGCATTAGCAACTTTAGCTGCTTCTTCTACAGCATCAATATTATAATCTAGTTGACCAAAAGCAATATTTTGTGAAATTTTTCCTGAAAATAAAGTTACCTCTTGAGGAACAATTCCAATTTGTCTTCTCAAACTTCTAAGAGTCACTTCTTGAATATTAATATTATCAATTAATATTTCCCCTAACTGAGCATCATAAAATCTAGGTAGTAAATTTACAAGTGTAGTTTTTCCTGCTCCAGAAGCACCCACCAGAGCAATTACTTCTCCTGAATTTACTAACAAATTCATATTTTTTAAAACCTGCTTTTCAGAATTATAAGAAAAACAAACATTCTTATACTCTACTTTTCCCATTATGGCAGGAAGAGTTATTGCATCTGTTTTTTCTATAACTAATGGTTGAATTTTTAACAGTTCAAAAACTCGGTCACAAGAAGCCTCACCTTGTTTAAAATCACTATAATTACTTGTTGTTAAAGAAATCGGATCGATTAACAAAGCCACACCCGTTACATAACTAATAAAACCCTCTCCAGTCAGATTTCCTTGAGATATTTGCCATCCCCCCAATAAAAACAAAAAAACCACACTCATTGCTTCCAAGAAACCGACTACTACAAACTGAAGAGCTTTAACCTTTTCTGCCATGTATTTTGCTTGTCGGTTTTGTTCAGCTTCCACAGAAAATTGAGCAATTTGATACTCCTCAGCAGCAAAAGCTTGAACTACTCTAATACCACTAAATACCTCTGTTATTAAAGCTGATAAATTAGAAATGTGATTTTGACTTTGGTGGGAAAAAGAAAGTAATAACTCTCCAAACCAACCTATTAATAATGCCATCAAAGGTGCAATAATTAGAGTAGCCAGAGTTAATTGCCAATTCAGATAAATCATGTACCCTAGCACAACAATTAATTGTAAAATGCAAGGAACAAATTGGTGAAAAAATTTATTAATAACTTCTCCAGTCCGGTCAATATCTTCCGTAATTCGATAGGAAAGGTCTCCAGTTTTTGAGCTTTCAAAATAACTAATATTGAGTCTTTGTAAGTGAGAATAAACTTGTTTACGCAAATCTAAGGCAATAGTTAAAGCCGCTTTTGCCATGAGAGTATCTTGACCATACTGTACAGTACCCTTAATCAGAAAAATGATAGCTGCTAGACCTGCAAGTTGAGCGATCGCCCCCACATCTCCCCTGCCGATATAACCTGCCATTTCACCCATTAGCCAAGCTAAAATCGGCCAGAAAATAGTAAAAACTAATGTACAGGCCAATGCCTTGACAATTGTTGGCCAATAATTATAAATATATGGTAAAAGCTGCCAATAATTGGAGCTTGATTTCAATATGCCAAGCTTGATTTGATTTTTCAAAATATAAGATTTCTATATTAAAGATAAAAAAAACTTGCTTTTAGTGATTTAGCATGATAAAACCATTTTAACGTCAAGTTGTAGGAAAGTTTGGTGACGTCTAATAGTCCATCCTGCAAAGTAAAGGCCAGCTCAATTTTATTTGGCAGTTTTACTTGAGTTTTATAATTTATGTGATATTCTGTATATGCCAATTTCACAATGATCTGTCCGGTTGTTGGCATAAACCGGGAGTACATCTACTAAACCCCCAATAAAATTTTTACATCTAGTTTAAGGTCCCGCTTCAGAGGCATCTTTAGAAATTAGGATGTAATTATTAATTCAGGTAAAATCCTGTTTTGTAGTAGTTCATTTAATTTGATTAAACAGAGGAATTTATGGAAACATTAGCATTTTCCCATTTAGCCTGTAGCGCAGAAGACTCTGACAATAAAGAGTTTACTGTTTGTGTAGACTTCAAAAAACTATCTAGTGTTGGTGCAATGGGTTTACTATCTGCTGCTACTGTAGTCGGAGCAATGAGCGTAACTGCTGATTCTGCTTCTGCTTATGGCTATGGTAGTTATGGTCGCTCTGGTGGCTATGGTAGCTATGGTGGCTATGGTAGCTATGGTCGTAGCTCTGGTCACTACTATAAAAAAGTTGTTAGTAGCTCCTACAACCGTTCCTATGGTGGTTATGGTCGCTACGGTCGTTACGGTCGCTACGGTGGCTATGGTGGCTACGGCGGTGGCTACGGCGGTGGCTGCGGTGGTGGCTGCGGCTGTTACTAAGCTTTTCGATCGCCTCAAAGTCTACAATATAGAAATTAATTGAGGACTTTGATAATTTTTTTGAAGACTGTGCATAAACAATCTACCTAACATGGTAGCCTAGTAATGCAACTAAGGAAATTTCATAATTTCCTTAGTTAGATAGTCTAAAATTTAACTAAATCCCTTGGAGTTTTATACTTCACGGCATTAGCAAAAATAAAATGTACTTTTTTTGAGTGTCGCACTGCAAAAGATACCCAGAATGCTATAAGGCAATTGGGTAGGCACTCACAAAAAAATCTCAAATATTACTCATCAGAGGAGTTATGGAAACATTAGCATATTCTCATCTAGCTACCGCAGAAGAAAGTTCTACAGTTGAACCTACCTTTGCATCAGTAAACTGGAAAAGATTCTCTAGCTTAGGTATGATGGGTCTTCTGTCAGCCGCTACTATTTTAGGAGCCCTCAGCGCAACTGCTAATTCTGCTGCTGCTTGTTATAACCCTTGTCGTGGTTATGGCCATGGCTATAAATCTTACCGCAAGGGCTATCATAAACCCCATTATCGTCATGCTTCTTACCATGGTCGTCGCCGTCATCATGGATATTATCTTCACTATGGTAGCCGTGGGCACAGAGTTGCTAGGTTGCAACACCAACTAGGAGTAATGGGATATTTCCATCATCACCGTGCGACTGGCTATTTTGGCCGTAAAACTAAGTATGCAGTTAAGTCATTCCAACGTGATGTTGGCTTAAGACCAGATGGCATTGTTGGACCTCGTACTAGAGCAGCTTTAGGTTTTTAGAAATCAAAATTAGCTTTATTGCTGATGAGGTTGAGCAAACTCAGGAAAATCATAGTTTTTCACCTCGCAGTTATTCAAAGTTATCTAATTTAATACCAGGAGCAAAAACCTAAATAGATTGCTCCTGGTAATTATCATAAACTGATGCGACATACTACCACGCCAAGTTTAAAGTATGGCTTATGATTCTTGTTTCGTAGTCCCGGTATCCCCTCGGACAAGGGGGTAATTTCCAAAATAAAGACCCTAAAACCCTTTGTTTTATATTTCTGGCTGGGTTTCGATAGGGACACATAACAATGAAACTCAGGAGGACAATCATGAATTCTGTCTGAGCTTGCCCATAGGGTGAAAATCTGCGGGAACTCCACCTAATTATTCCATATTAACATCGTTCTTGACTATCTACTTTGACTACACTGGATAAATCGGCGTGGATTATTCAGATGAGTTGTAATTCGGGTAAAAACCAGGATTTTCACATTGCTCGAAACAACAATATTGCTAGTAACGTACTGTAGTAAGTATACAGCAGCAGTCAACTTGGCGGTATGAATTACAACTACTCTCTTCAGTCAAAAGACGATTGAGGCTAATTGTTAAGTCGTTAGTTAATTATAACACATTTTTTTGACTACGGATTAAAATCTGTCGAGTAGTTTCAATCCAGCCGTTAAAACTGGCACTTTTCCTACTTACCGAAATTCTACGATGAGAAACTTTGAAAAAAGGCGTTGCTGAATCAAAGGATGAATCTTTACGGAGCAGGTAAATCCCACTTTTTCTTCTACTTCTTCTTTCTCCCTACCTACAATAATCCCGCAAATATGCAACGCCTGAAAAAAAGTATTTTTAAGTAGATTTGGGTAATATTTCAGCTTCTGTTTTTACCCCTTGGCTAACCTTAAAGTTAACTTTGGAGTTACCTTTAATTTTTCCGGATCAGCCAATTTGTAACACTCCCTCTTCTGAGTGTTCCCCGTCGAAAAAAAATTTGTTGTCCAAGGTACTCAAGCAGACGTTAACACAGGCTTACTAACTTCTATAATGTCCTTTTTTCAGTTTTTTGCCAAGGTGGATTAGAAATATACTCACCATAAAACAAACTAAATTTCCAAAAAATTTTCAGCCAATGGAGAATAGTTTGCCTAATATACTGAATGAGTGTGTGGTATTGGTTGACCCTAAATGTAGGAGTTCTTAACATATTTCCTACTCCTCTATGTTAGTGGAAGGTAGTTCTATATACTATTGTAAGATCCTGACTAATCATTCAGGATAGTCCTCTTAATTAAAGTTAATAAAGAGTAGGTTAAGATTCAAAACAACTAGATTTTTTCTGATAGAAGGAAAAATCAACTTTTTGAATCTGATGTAATAGGCTTACTTTCGCAGGACTAAAACAGGACAATGGGAATACCTGACAACCCTTTCAGCAACAGATCCCAATAAAAATCGACCAATACCAGTATGTCCGTGGGAAGGAATTATAATTAACTCCACTTTTTTTTCCTGAGCATAGTCCAAAATTTCTGGACTGGGAGTTCCGATCGCCACACTGAAATTAATACCCTCATATTCATGCCCTGAGAATTGTTCGTGAAACGCCTTTTCCACCTGCTGTTTGCGACTTTGGTCATCAACAGTATGCCACCTTACTCCTGGTTCAGCAGGATTAATACGGGGCAAAACATGAAGCACCCATAAATGAGAAGTATCTGCAACAAATTCTAGAGCCACATTAATTGCCTCAATAGATTCATGGGAAAAATCTATGGGTACAAGTACAGAGTTTTTGGGAAATATACTCATTGGATTTATTTATCTAAACGTTGGTTGAAGACCCGCGCTCTCCATCCCCCCTAACCCCCCCTTGAAAGGGGGAGGAGGGGATCTCAGAGATGGGAAAACCGCAATATATGAGGTTTTCCCAAGGCGTGTGCTATAGTACTTAAATTAAGGCTGCTAGACTAGCACTGTCAGCACCATTCCCTCGCTCATGGGGTAGACCCCTAAGACCGCGCTGGCAAGTCTTTAGGAGCGTGCCTTTAGACCGGAAAGAAGCTCGACCTTGGAGGCAAGTACCATATTTCGCTTTCGCTTTCGCTTCGCGACATGAAACGCGACATGAAAAGCGCAGCTCGTCTGCAAGAGGCAGCAGAAAGCCCCTATCAGCGATGTTTCGCTGCGCGAGATGAAAAGGGAATCCCGCGTTGTTGCAGGGGCGCAACGTCGCGAGGATGTCAATTAGACATCTGGTGAAAATTAAAAATCAAATCAATTCTCATCCAGAAATTATCTATTCTTTCTTCCTGTTCCCAGTTAAGTGTTCCCTCTTTTCCGGAGATGTTAATTATAGATAAACAGAAGAGTTTGCGGAAAAATTGGATTTCAAGCCTCTCCCTTAAGCAGCATGGCTGTTTCAAAATATCATAAGTCAAAGATTTGGCGAGATAGGGGAATAAGGAATCAACCAAAATTTGCTGATTTTTCGGTGTTGCACAATCAGGAATGACGAAATCCGAAAGTAGATATTTTTGGATAGCTCTTTCCTTAATATATGTACAGTTGAAAATTTATTATCATTCTATAATATGCAACCCCGATTTTTCAGCAAATTTAGTCATGAAAATCTGAACTATTTAGTCAATTAACAGGTATCATCTCTCCTTTTCTGAGACGACTCATATAATTTTGCAAATCCTTTGCTACTTGACCACACAAAAAATAGCCACCCAAAATATTAGGAAAAGCCATTGACAGTAAAGTAGCATCACTAAAATTAATTACAGAAGATGGGTTAGATACCGAACCGACAAAAGCAGCAACCAAAAACAAGATTTTGTAAATAATTAAGCCTCTACCACCAGACAAATAATCCCAACAACGTTCGCCGTAGTAACTCCAAGAAATCATCGTGGAAAACGCAAAACAGAAAACAGCGATCGCCAATAAAATAGGAAACCATGTCACAACAGTACCAAAAGCAGCAGAAGTTAACTCAGCTCCTTTCTTCGCTTCCCGCAAAGCAGCAAACTCCTCAGCATTATATACATTAGTAATGACAATCACCAAAGCCGTCATATTGCAGACAACAATAGTGTCAATAAACGGTTCTAACAGGGCGACTAAACCTTCACGAATAGGTTCATCAGTTCTAGCAGCAGAGTGAGCGATCGCTGCCGAACCCACACCAGCTTCATTAGAAAAAGCCGAACGTTGAAACCCTTGAATAATCACACCAATAATTCCACCCTCTACTGCTTTAGGAGCAAAAGCACCAGAAATAATAGTAGCGATCGCCCCAGGAATTTCGGTAATATTAGCCAGGAGAATAAATAGGGAAGCCAAAACATAGAGCAGACACATCACAGGGACAAGAGTACCTGCCACCATACCAATACGCTGAATACCACCAAGAATTACCAACCCGACCAAAACTACTAGTACTAAACCATAAACCCAACTAGGTAAACCTGGTAATACAGTAGAAACGGCACCATAAGACTGATTTGCTTGGAACATATTAGCGCCACCGAAAGCAGCAGAAATACACAATACAGAGAATAGGACAGCGATAACTCTGCCTAAATTTCCCTGCCCCATTTCTGCTAAACCTGCCGATAGGTAGCGCATTGGTCCACCAGAAATAGTACCATCAGGTTTAATAATGCGATATTTTTGAGCGAGGGTACATTCGACAAATTTACTGGTCATCCCAAAAAAACCAGCCATCGTCAACCAGAATGCAGCCCCAGGTCCGCCAACACTAACCGCTACAGCCACACCTGCAATATTGCCTAATCCTACAGTTCCCGATAATGCTGTAGCCAAAGCTTGAAAGTGTGAGACTTCTCCTCGATCTTCAGGGTCATCATATCTACCTCTAACGATATCAATAGCGTGTTTAAAAGCCCGAATATTGATAAATTGCATTCTAATAGTGAAAAAAATTGCACCAATAATCAGCCATAAAACAATTAAAGGGAAACCACCGATACTAAAGAAAAGGATGCTAAATATTACATCTACAAAACTTGAAAAAGCTCGATCTATGCTTGTGATAAAACTATCTGCTGTTTCTGGTTCTGCTGCCAAAGCAACAGTTGGTATTAACATAAACAGGAGAATATATAGCCAAATTCGTCTTTTCATTTTGAACTTTACCTACTAATCATTTTTCTTAACTAAACATTTATACCATAAAAGTCTAAATATTCAGGCATAGTAAAGGAAGCATTAAACTTTGTTATGATAAGTACCTGTGCAAAATTAATTTAACCTTTTTAAGGACGTAGGGAAAAAAATATACTTGTCTACTTGATTAAGTATAGCAATCCTATTTAAGTTGTAATATTTTTGTGCCAGTTAGGAGGACCGAGTCAGTCATCAGGAGTCATAATTTTCCAGGTTTTCAGTTCAAATTAGCTATTATAAAAATTATCATAACCAATGGGCGGATTGCTATATATCCTTGTCATGGGGAGATGGGGAGATGGGGAGATGGCGAGATGGGGAGATGGCAATCAAATATAGCATTATTATTGAGAAATGGTATAAAGCAAAAAAATCATTAGCAACTTGTTCATAAGGTAAAAGTAGATTAACTTCATCTAACCCTAATACTCTCGAAGAATATTGATTTGCGGATGTAAATATTTTTGGAAATAGTTAGTGCATTTAAGACTTTTATACCAAATCCGGTATAGGTAAAACCGTTATATCTCGCCCTGTAGAGACCTTGCATGCAAGGTCTCTACAGGGTTTTTGCGGTTTACTGAAAACTGGTCTTTTTAAACCGGATTTGGTATTAGGTAAAGGATTGTGCCAAAAATTATCTTACCTTGGAGCTAAATCCAAAGAATATGATGTCCGGTTGAATACTTATGAATAAGGATGAAGGAGTCAGTCCTCAGGAGGGAAGAAGAAGGAATAAGAGAAGAAAGTTTTTTATAACTAATTAAACGAACATGATATAAGAGGCAATACTAATACAAAAACAGCGCAAAAAAGAATCAAGATTGCTTAAGTCTTTTTGTGCTGTTTCAAAAAAAATAATCGTACTATTCGACTATTAATTTATCCCTCGGCTAGGTCTAAAATTATTTTCATTAAAAAATAAGTTTAACCCATCAAGTTAGGAGCTTTGATTTTAATCAAACTATGATGTTTGATAATTTATTTTTCACAACGTTATTCAAGATAAATATTATTATTTATCTTCAGAAAACGGTTTATATAATAGATATAATCAATTGTTAATTAGTCGTCGTTGCCGATTATCTGGAGGTGGTATGGAAGGAGCAGGAATAGTATTATTTGGTTGAGTATAATCTCCGCGTTCCAGTACAATATTAAAAGCAGAGAAAAAACAGTTTAGACTCTGGTTATCCACAGGTACTTGATAACCTAAAATTTTAATGACTGTATTGAGAGAAAGATTTGTCAGTTGACTAAGTATAAGTGTAGCGATCTCTATAGTTTTGTCGAGAGTCATCTTTAAGATGACTTAAACTAAAAGCCTAGGGATTTCAATCCTTGGTGATTCATGATTGTCTGAAGTTTTGCAGCTTTTTCATCAGCCTAGAAATTTATACGAAATACAAAAAATTGTGCTGCTTACCAATCTCCCCATCAATCTTTGGTAGCAAACATTAACGTATTTCATATTATTTCTAGAATCACAGCAGAAGCGATCTAAAGATGACTAAAGGTAGCTGATTTATTATGGCTAATTAATAACACTTGATATTGGAAATAGACCATTATCCAAAACAACGAAATACTATAGGTATAAATATCAGTATAAATAGTTTAGCAACCTGTTCTGATCGAACAAAATTTGCCAACGTCAAAGCCTACAAAAAAGCCAAAAAACGATTAGCTCGTCATCAACATTGGGAAGAGAGAAGAAATACAGAGATAATAGGGAGAAGCAACTTTTTTATACTGATGCTACCAGATGTGACATTAAATCTAAATCCTATCGAAAGGATTAATTTGCTGAAATCATTTCTCCCGTTTGTAAACGTTTCATATAATTTTCTAGGTCTGTTGCAACTTTACCACAGAGGAAATAAGTACCGAGCAAACTAGGAAAAGCGAGAGTTATTTTCAGGGCGTCAGCAAATTGAATTACTGCTTCTGGATTAGTAACTGTACCCACAAAGACACCTATTAAGAACAATACCTTATATATAATCACACTCCGATCTCCAAATAAATATTGCCAGCAAACTTGACCATAGTAACTACTAGAAATCATGGTAGACAAGGCAAACAAAAATATACAAACTGTCAAAACAGAAGGAAACCAACCAATAACAGAAGTAAAAGCAGCTAAAGTCAATTCCGAACCACCAAGATTGGCAAATTCTGGATTATTATAAACCCCAGTAATAATAACTACTAAAGCAGTCATATTACAGATGACTATAGTATCAATAAATGGTTCTAGTAATGCTACAATACCTTCCCGAATAGGTTCATCCGTCTTCGCTGTAGCATGAGCGATCGCGGCCAAACCCAACCCTGCTTCATTAGAAAAAGCAGCACGTCGGAACCCCTGGACTAGCGCCCCAACCAAACCACCTGCCATAGCTTGGGGAACAAAAGCACCATGAATAATGCTGATTAGAGCATTAGGAATAGCCGTCAAGTTAGCCAAAATCACCCACAGAGCAGCGAAAAAGTATACGCCACACATTGCAGGTACGATAGCAGCAGCCACTCCAGCAATACGTTGGATACCTCCAATAATCACCAACCCCACTATTAATACTAGAACCAATCCATAGATCCAGGTTCTTTCGGCAACAAATGGTAGGACATTAGCAACAACTACTTGAGACTGGTTAGACTGAAATATACTCGAACTACCCAATACTGCCAAAATATTGAAAAATGCAAACATTCCTGCTAAAATTTGACCTAATTTTTTTTGCCCCAAATCACCTAAACCTATTGACAGGTAATACATCGGTCCTCCAGCCACCGTACCATCTGGGTTAAAAATGCGATATTTTTGAGCTAAGGTACACTCAATAAACTTGGTACTCATGCCTAAGAAACCTGCGATCGTCATCCAAAAAGCTGCACCTGGTCCCCCTAAACTAATAGCAATAGCAACTCCGGCAATATTTCCTAGCCCTACGGTTCCAGATAGGGCAGTAGCGACAGCTTGAAAATGGGAAACTTCCCCTTCGTCATTGGGGTCGTCATATTTACCCAAAATAACATCAATAGCGTGTTTAAAGGCTCGAAGATTAATAAACTGCATTCGGATAGTAAAAAAGAGACCACCACTAATTAGCCAAAGTACAATAAGTGGTATGCCTTGATCGCCTCCTATACTATAAAAAATGATAGCATCTATATTTTTTAATAAATCAGAAAAATTAGCAGAAATCCAATCTAACATTTAGTTTAGTCGTTCCTATTTTAAAGTCAAGTATCAGTTTATTTTAGCACTTAAATATTGTTTTTTAGGTAAATTTTAAATACTTTTTTCAAGCTGATGTGTCTCACACTAATGGGCATGATTAATCTCAAATCATATAAAATATACCAATTTTAAGGGAATTAACTTCTAGATTTTTAAGGAATAGTCAAATGAGTAGATATGATTTCTGATTGGCATAGCCATTATGAATAGATACTTTAAAAGCAAAATTTATTACCTGGTCATCAATTAAGTTAATTTTAGAGAGAAATTACTTGATCAACTTGGGAAAAAGTTGATTTTTTTTTATAGCATTATCGTCTATCTGTCGCGATATAATTCCTGTTATTGTCACCCCGTGAGACCAATTTCATAAAATATTGCAGAGCGTGACTTTGTTCTTAGGAGTCAGGAGTCAGGAGTCAGAAGTCAGGAGGTAAGAATTTATATTATTTATTTGGTCTGAGAGTAAAAGTGTTTCATAATTGACCAAAAATAGTTCTTAAATGATAATAAATTGTTTTTTTATCAAGGGATAATTTGATTTCCCCCCCCTACATCGGCCGCAAAATTACTAACAGTTTTGCGATCATTTTACTGTAACTATCTATGCATGAATTTGGTATTACAGTAGGGGAAAACAGCTTGAAAGCTCCTACAACACCAAATCTTATTCCTTAAGGCTTGAATAATTAGGATGCTACCGGATTTGATATGACACAACCTTCCTGTTTATGCTCTCAATATTTTTAGCTTAGGACTTACGCAGATACCATGTATGTAGTGTTAAAAACTATAGTGCTACAGTTTTTGCACTCTATATATAGTGCCCCTGCGTAAGTCCTGTAGCTTTTGCTGGTTTCCCCCTAAAAAAAGTAGTGATGAATGCAGGTCATCTGCGGACAATAAAAGTAATACCAGTTTCACAAAATAATGCTATATTAACTTTTTTTTGTAGTTGGGGAAGACCAGGATTTGGCTATATAGGAAAATTCAATAAAGAGCAAGGTTTTTCCCTATTTCCTATTTCCTATTCCCTACTCCCTTTTTTACTGTAACGACCTTTTTTGAATTTGGGATAATTTACCAACCAATATCCTGACATATTTAGGACTACAAAAAAATTCACGCCTGTGAGAATTAATTGCACAAACGATTCTCGCTTCTCTCGATCGGCTTGATGAAAAATTGGTATCAGAGGTAAAATATAGGTATTTATAATCATGTTATAATATAATTGTATTCATATCCACTTCTATTTCCAAAGTTTACTGTAATTTATACAGCATCAATAGGAGCATAAAGCGGTTAACTTTGTTACAATTTTCCATAATTATAGTTCTTTTAATTATATTCAATAAAGAAAAAACTTTACGAAAAAACTATGTAATTTGTATTGATTAATACAGCTAATTGGGGATTAAAGCTTTGAAATAGATACTGTTATTTATATTTTAACAAATAACTAAATGTTAATTAATTATTAAGTAATTATATAGTTATGTAAATGTTCGCATATAAATCTTCAGGGAATCAAATGTAATTCAAGATTGCGATCATTGTTAGTTATTTATTGACATAAATTGTAAAATATGGTAACATTAAGTCTTTAACCAGGTGTTTTATTGATATTAAGTTAAATTGTTAAGTAATAATTGAGGAATTCTGGTATAAAATCACACTGGCATTGTAGCTCATCAACCATTTACAGTTGGCAAACTATATAATAGAAAAAAAAACTATGAAAATTCTACTTGCAGAGAATTCAGGTAAGCATCAAATCCAATTACCAGACCCCGCTAATGAATCAGAGATGGCAGATCAAATGCAACAAATGAGTTTGATGATTGCCGAATCCCTACATGAAGAAGGTCAAAATCAGGAGAATTCTAGTATGAATATATCAGCTGTAACTATCCCAGTACCAGAAAATCAACAAGATATAGATGATGCAGTGGGATCATTATTTAAGCAAATGTCTCGTTATCCTCTTCTGAGTCAAAAAGAAGAAATAGAATTAGCCAGGCAAATCCAAGAATTAGTCATATTTGAACAACTGCCAGAGAAATTGGCAAATGACTTAGGGCGACTGCCTACAAAAGATGAAGTAGCAGCAGCCGCAGGTTTGACAGAAGTACAACTAGAGCATCGCCTACATCAATGTCGGGCTGCCAAACGTCGAATGATTAGCTCCAACCTCCGTCTAGTAGTTTCTATTGCAAAGCGTTATCTAAATCGAGGAGTACCTTTTCTAGACTTGATTCAAGAAGGAGCATTAGGACTAAATCGTGCCACAGAAAAATTTGATCCAGAGAAGGGTTATAAATTTTCTACTTACGCCTATTGGTGGATTCGTCAAGGAATAACACGCACCATTGCTAATCAAGGACGTACTATTCGTCTACCAGTTCACGTAGTTGAACAGATTAACAAACTTAAACGAGTTTACCGCGACCTAAGACGCAATTTAAACCGTCTTCCCAGTGACACAGAAATTGCTCAAGAGCTAGAAATTTCTCTCCCACAACTGCGTAACCTCCAGCAAATTCGTCGGAAAACTCTCTCTCTCAATCATCGTTTGGGTACTGACGAAAATACTGAACTGTTAGACTTCTTAGAAGATAATGAAAATAGTACTCCCGAAGCTCAAATGAATGATATGATGATGCGCCAGGATATCTTGGAGGTATTAAATCATGTGTTAAGCGATCGCGAGCAAGATGTCATTACTCTTCGCTATGGTTTAATCACAGGAGAACCTCATACTTTAGATGAAGTTAGTCGGATGATTAATCTTTCCCGGGAACGAGTACGGCAAATTCAAGCCAAAGCAATGCGAAAGTTACGTCGCCCCCAAGTGGCTGAACGTTTAAAAGGATGGTTAAATCGTTTTTGATCAAATAAATTTAAGATAATAGTAGTTAAATTATGTCCCTGGATGAACTAAACCTGCGTGCTGCCACGCCAGCAGATGTACCTGTGCTGTTTGAGTTAATTAAGGCCCTAGCTGAGTATGAAAAATTATCTCATGCTGTTACAGGTAATCTTGCTTCCTTAGAAGCTCATTTATTTGGAGAACCTGGTAGCGATGGGTCTAATTATCGTCCTATTGCTGAAGCTATTATTGCCGAATTGGCAGGCCAACCTGTTGGTTTTTCTTTATTCTTTCATAACTATTCAACTTTTCTGACCCAACCCGGAATTTATATAGAAGATTTATTTGTGTTACCTGAGTATAGGGGGCGGGGTATAGGGAAACGACTGGTAAGTTATGTAGCAGAGTTGGCAGTATCCCGAAACTGTGGGCGTTTGGAGTGGAGTGTTTTAGATTGGAATGAACCGGCGATCGAATTTTATCAACATATTGGTGCGTCAATTTTAGATGAGTGGCGTATATGTCGTGTTACTGATAATTCTCTGAGCAGTTTAGCATCTGGACAGCAATTATAGGTGAATTGTCCCGACGCTGATGCTATCGCATACAGCACGGGCTTCCTATCCAACAGAATGCCTCTGGGCGATAGGCTTGATCCCGCCTCTCACAGGTCAAAATTCGTAGTCCCTCATCTCTGAGGTTAATTGCAGCGTTAACATCTCTGTCGTGTGTTGTTTGGCAGTTTTCGCAAGTCCATTGCCTAACATCAAGAGGTAGGCTTTCAACTTGATTTAAGCAAACATGACAAGTCTTGGAACTGGGAAAGAACCTGTCTACTTCTTGATAAACCTTGCCTTCATTTTCTGCTTTATACTTAAGCATAGTCATAAACATTTCCCATCCAACTTGTCCTATTGCTTTAGCCAGACAATGGTTTTGCATCATTCCTTTTACGTTAAGATTTTCAGTTACTATGACTTAGTTTTCGTCAACTATCCTACGCGATGGCTTGTCTAAAAAATCTTTACGACAGTTAGTTATCTTAAGATGGACTCTAGCAACTTTTTTTCTGGCTTTGTTGGGGTTGTTAGAGCCTTTTTGCTTTCTGGATAATTGCTGTTGCTTCCGTTTTAATTTCCGTTCATGCAAGTTTTAAGAATTTTGGGTTATCATATTTAGAGCCGTCACTGGTAATAGCAATGCTAGGAGTCAATCCTACATCAACACTCACCGCTTTATCTTCTGTGGTTAACTCTGGTTTTTCTTGTGGAACCTCAAACAATACAGAAGCAAAATGTTGATTGCAGCAGTTTTTAGATACAGTAACGGTTTTGATTTTACCCTCAATAAGTCTATGAATAATAGCCTTAACTTCTCCTATTTTTGGAAGTTTTAAGCTGTTTTTAAAAGCAGTAACATTTTGAGGGTATTGAATAGATTGCCTACTGTGTTTTGCTTTAAACCAGGGGTATTTAGCTTGTTTCTCAAAGAAATTGTTAAAAGCAACACCTAGATTTAAACAGACTTGTTGTAGGCATTGAGAATAAGTTAGCTTTAACCATTCATGCTCTTTTTTAAGGCCAGGTATGAGTTTTTTTCACTTCATAACCTGACAAACCTTTACCAGTGTCTTTGTATGTTTCGTTCATCAAGTTTAGACAGTAATTCCATAGCCAACGACAATTACCAAAGCTTTGCTCTAGCAATTGTTTTTGTTTTGTATTTGGATCTAATCTGGCTTTGATGACCCGCAATATTTTAGAGTGAATTTAATTTCCCATAAACTATAGTAGCAAATAAAAAATAGTTTGTCAACTTTCGGGGCATCGAACCCCTCACTTGAACCGACTCTCATACCGACGCTGACCTGAGTAAAAGGCGTAGCTCTCCCGTCGATAAGCTAAATCTATTTAACTTGACTATTGTTAACAAAATAGGTGAATATGTAGAAACAGATTTTAAATACAGCACTGACACGGATCGGTAATCCTGCATCCTAATGGTATATTGGGACTACAACTCCTAGTACAGGAGTAAGATGCTCCTACAGCCTATACCATAACCAAAATAATTACAAAGCACCACGGCCCAAACGGGAACTCATAAACCCAGTTTTTTTATAGATGTCGATCATTCAAACTAAGGATTTATCCTACCAACTGGGTTTTTTTGCGTAAGTCCTAAAATATATCGTGAGGTTATTAACTATGATTATTTGGGTAAATGAACAGATAGATCCCAATGGTATTATCTACTCTTGTATTGCCTGTTGTGACAAACAGCAAGCCCAAGAATGCCATGAATCTTTTGAAAATAATTTAACTGATACTCAAAAGGAACAAGGATGGAAAGCTACACTGCGAATTGTTGAGTCTTGGGATGAAGTGCCTGTAAGTGCCTTAAAATTGAATTAAAAGTTCAAATTTCGATCGGTGCTTTCTTTCCTATGAGCCAAAACATGATTGAGCTATACGAACCACTCAATATTCCCAAAGCTATTGATGAAGATATTTGGATTGTTGATGGCCCTATTGTCAGAATGGCAATGTATGGAATACATATTCCATTTCCTACACGCATGACTATTGTACGATTGAACAATAATGAGTTATGGTGTCATTCTCCCATAGAGTTAGTCCCAGAATTAAAAGAAAGAATTGATGCTTTGGGTTTAGTTCGTCACTTAATTTCACCAAACAAAATCCATTATGCTCATATTGGCAGTTGGGCAAAAGCTTATCCAGAAGCTATTGCATGGGGATCTCCAGGAGTTGTAGAACGTGCAGCACAACAAAAAATTGAAGTGACTTTTCATGCTTTTCTTGATGATGAAGCACCAATTGACTGGTCGGAGGAGATTGATCAATTAGTTTTTCGAGGTAGTAGGTTTATGGATGAAGTTGTTTTTTTTCACCGCAAAAGTTATACAGTTATTCTGGCAGATTTAATTGAAAATTTTGAGCTTAATAAAGTTAGTAAAAATTTTCATTTATTGATAAAGTTAGCTGGTTGTGCTGCTCCAAATGGTAAAGTACCACTGGATTTACGAACAACATTTTGGGGAAGAAAAAATCAAGGGCGTGCTTGTTTAGAAAAAATGTTAAAATGGGAAGCTAAAAAAATTATTTTATCCCACGGAAAATGCTATGAAGAAAATGGTAATGCAGAATTAATCAGAGCTTTTGCTTGGCTAGGAAAAGGCTAGATTCTAAAAATAAATTATTAGAAAAAGCTAGACATAATTATATAGATAAATTAGATACTATAAAATTAGATACTATAAAATTTTTGATTGACTAGCTATAAGTATTTTGTTTGACTAATTCTGCTTCCTTAATGGTAGATAGAAACAACCAATGCCTAGTACGGGAGCAAGATGCTCCCACTATTGTCTTAACAAAAATAATTACAATGCACTACCACCTTGTCTGAATTCGAGATGAAAAATTTACTTTTAACTTTTAACTAGCTATTAGCTTTCAGCATTTAGCTATCAGCTAAAAATCGGAGGGTTTAAGTCCTCCACAAGAGTTTGAAAAATTAGTGGTGCCCTTTTTTGGGGGTTTTAATCCCCCCATTATACACCGTGAAAAGCTGATTGCTGTTAGCGTTAGCGTTAGCGAAGCTCCTCTGCAAGAGGCAGCTCCTCTGCAAGAGGCAGCTCCTCTGCAAGAGGCAGCTCCTCCGCAAGAGGCAGCTCCTCTGTTAGCGCAGCTCCTCCGCAGGAGGCAAGAGGTTTGCTGAGTGCTGAGTGCTGCTTCAACTTTTGACTTTTGACTTTTGACTTCCGCAAAGCGGTTAACTTAACTAAAAATGGCAATTACAACTAGACAATTAATTCAATGGAAACAAAAAGGTCGCCCAATAGTAGCTCTGACAGCTTATGATTATACGATCGCTCAAATTGTAGACAATGCTGGAGTAGATTTAATCCTAGTAGGAGATTCTCTGGGAATGGTAACTTTAGGTTATGAAACAACTTTACCTGTCACCCTTGATGAAATGATTCATCATGCTAAAGCAGTGCGACGAGGTGTGAAGCAAGCTTTGATAGTGGTAGATTTACCATTTTTAACTTATCAGGAAAGTCCCCAACAAGCCATACATTCCGCAGGGAGAATACTCAAAGAAACAGGCGCTCAAGCTGTAAAGTTAGAAGGCGGCAATGAAGCGATCGCTCAAACTGTAAATAAATTAACATCAGTGGGTATTCCTGTTATGGGTCATATTGGTCTAACTCCCCAGTCTGTGCATCAATTTGGAGGTTATCGCCAACAAGGCAAAACTCCTGATGCTAGTGCCCGTATTTTAGCAGAAGCTGTAGCTTTGGAACAAGCTGGTGCTTTTGCTATTATCCTAGAACATATTGGAGTAGATTTAGCCAAAGAGATTACAGAAAAAGTTTCTATTCCTACTATTGGTATTGGTGCAGGTGTCTATTGTGATGGTCAGGTATTAGTGATTAATGATGTTTTAGGAATTTCTGATTGGCAGCCACCCTTTGCTAAATCTTATGTTAACTTGCGAGAGAGTATTACTCAAGCAGTTAAGGAATATAGTTTGGAAGTTAAGGAAAGAAAATTTCCTCAACCACCATCTTGATAATGGAAGTCAGAAGTCAGAAGTCAGAAGTTTAACAGTAGATTTCATCTCAGCATCGATCTGTTTGGGAAATTCTAACAAACTTCTAATAATTCTGGTGTAAACATCATTTTCCATCCTAAACGTAAAAATTCCATAATGCGATCGCATGGGGAACATTCTGGTTGTTCAATGTTGTGAGATGTTTCCCAAGTTACAGCAATTTGATTATATGCGTATGTTTCCATATTTGATAATTCCCGAATTTAACTCTATAAATTTCTAATTCATGTTTTTATCCTACTAAACCGGAAAGCTGAAAAAGGTTAACATTACCTCTCTTCTATCACTCTGGCAAAACCCTTGTGATTTATAAGAAACTGTTTGTAAACTCATAAAAACCTCTCTCCAAACCTCTCTCCTACGAGGAGAGAGGCTTTGAAACCCCCATTCCCTCGTAGGGAAGGGGGGCAGGGGGGTTAGGTTTTTAGGATTCATCGGTTCCATGCAGCACTTCTCAAACAGTTTCTAAGCTCTATAACTCTTTCCGCCCCCTGGGGATATGATGCACCACCAAAGCGGGGCGGGTTTCACCGGAAGACGTA